>NZ_JACGAS010000007.1:0-75633 GCF_020138135.1 Campylobacter sp. RM12647
TTTTTAGAGTTTAATTATAAAACTCTTATACCGATTAAAGATATACAGATTTTTAGAGTTTAATTATAAAACTCTTATACCGATTAAAGATATACAGATTTTTAGAGTTTAATTATAAAACTCTTATACCGATTAAAGATATACAGATTTTTAGAGTTTAATGATTTAAAAATATCAACCATTTTATTAATTAAGGAGTTATAATGATAAAACTAATGTTTGACTCATTATGCAATATTGTAATACCTGTATATTTTATTACAAAGAACAATAATCAAAATAATACGGTATTAGTCGATAAAGCTATTAATAAGCTTAAGAAAAAATTAAATTCTATTGAAAATAGAAAAAAGAATTTAAATGATAAAGGTGCTCATGAAATTAAAAATGAAGCAGAAGCTATAAGTACAGCGATAATTGATTATTTATATACGCTCAATATTTATTGCAAAGATTGGATTAAAATCAATCCTTACTGCATTGTTGGAAAATTTGAAAAAGAGCTAAAGAAATCGTTTGAGCAAAACTTAGAAATTTGTTCAAGAGATTATGAGTATATCAAAAAAATGTATGATATATTAACAGCAAAAGGTGTTAAAAAATACTTCTATAAGACATGGTATTTTTTAAAAAAATGCCTATAAATTAAAGCTGATTCAAGCCATCTTAAATAAGATGGCTTGAGCGGTCTTATCAACGCCTTTGATTTCTTCTTTTACTTCTTTACACATTTCCTTATTCCACAATATTTCAACATTACTTGTATATGTAGCGTTAAAAGTTAGCAATAAAAAGGAGAATGGCTAAAAAGTTTTAATAACGATTTTTAGATAAAATCGCAAAGGAGCTTAAAAACTAAAATCTGCAGAACTTTAGTCGTTTCGCTCCTTTTAAATACGAAACATAATAAGAAAAAAATGGGAGTAATTTTTATAATTTGTGTTAAAAAATTCATAGAATTTTAACATATGAAATCAATATGTTAAAAAACTAAGATTTTTTAGCATTAAAATTTAAAAAAGGAGAGTCGCATGAAAAAGTTATTAGCATTATTAGCCTTAGCTTTAGTGTGTAATGCTAGAGGGGTTTTTACACCAGAACCAACACTAAATTTTACTCAAGCAAGATTATATGATGAGTGCATTAAAGAAAACAATGCTAAATCTTGTGAGAATTATTTGGATTATAAAAAATATGATAGTAGTGATTATTTAAAATTAAAAGAGAGTGCTGAAGTAGCTTTTAAAGGTTGCGATGAGTTACAAAGTGCTAAGTCTTGTTTGGTTTTGGCTAAATTTTATTCTAAGTATTCTCCAAAAAATAAAATTATTTTTAGTGATGAAAAAAAAGAATTTGATTATTATGTAAAATCTTGTGAATTAAATAATAAATATTGCATTATGGTAGGAAAACATTATAAATTATTATACGCTGATACTAAAGATAAAAAAGATAAAAAACAAGCTTTAAAGTATTATAAGCTTTCTTGTGATAGTGGTTATAAATTAGCTTGTGAAAATTATAAAGAATTAGATAGTTGGTGGAAATAATCCACCAACAAGCTTAAAAGCCATAAAGTTTCATAGCTACTTCTGATTTTCTTCCACCAAGCAAAGCAAGTAATGCCCCACGAGTAAAGAAATTTGCCATCATTTGCTTTTTATCATCTGCAAAACTTTTTCTTGTGTCTTCTAATAACATATCTAAATCTCCATCATTTTCAACAAAATGTGAACTTACAACTTGTGTTACTGAATTAAAATTGATAAATCTACTTAAAAAACTAGCTGCTGACATTAATCTTTTGTTTTTTACCATCTTATCCATAATCTCATCAACTAAAAGCACTAACTCATCGCTAATATCATCAGCTTTATACTCACTTGTATCTATGCCTAACTCTTCTCTTGTGTAAAATGCTTGAATAAACGCTAATGCAACTTCTTTTCTTTCTCTTGTCATAAATTCTCCTTTATATTTATTTTAACTGCTTGCTTTTTATTAAATACATGTTCTTAGCTAAGTCATTTTTACCTCCTTACTAAAAAATATAAAATTATGATGATTTTTCAACGCATCAATAATCTTTAAAAAGCTATTTTCGCTGTTGTTTTTTTTAAATTCATTATTTCATTCTCTCACTCAAAACTTTTAAAAGCGTTACGATTTCTTGACTTAAGTTCTCAATTCTTTCTAATTTCTTTTGATTTAAATACGTTTGATAAATCAGCATTCCACCAAGAACTCCTGCGACCGTTAAATCTTGTATAGTCGCGCCTTTTAAAATTAAATGCAATAATCCTTCTTCCATTATTTATCTCCTTTTACAAAATCTCTCACGGCTTTTAACTTAGCTTTGCAATCACGATAAGCACTCACGCTATCTATCACAAATAAAGCAAAATCGCCGTTTGTTTTCATATTTCTATCCATATCCAAATTCTCGCATTCTAAAAAGTCTGTTGGCACTTGCTCTTTTACATACACTATTTTTTCACTGCAAGCTGTTAAAAATATCAAGAAAATAATCATCAAGCTTATCTTTGCTCTTCTCATTTTCACTTACCTTTTTTACTACAGATAAACGGATTTTTTGTTTATCTTGTAGTTTTTTATTTAGCTCATCTCTTGCTAAATTTGCTCTTTTTAGCTCATCATCTTTTGCTAAAATCACGGCATTTAGCTCAAATGCTTTAGTTTTTGCTTTATCTAAACTCGCTTTTAAATCACTTATGTATAAATACATTAGCAAGATGATAACTCCTAAAATCGCATTTATTTTCATTAGCAAAACTCCACGCTAGTAATAAACCCACTAGCATTTATTGAATGCGTTATTTTTTCTATTTGAGTGTTTAAAGTCTTATTTTCAAGCACTATATCAAGCAATGCACCTGCATTCATAGCACGACCAAGCACCTTTAAAGAGCCTTTAAAGCTCGCATTCTTTTGAGTTTGTAGCTTAGAGTTTGCTAGGGTTAGTGCCTCTTGCTTATTCTTTACAAAAGAATTAATTTTTTTTACAGGCTCACTGCTACCTGCTCTTACAACAATATCTTTATTCTCTTTTGCATCAAAATAAGTAACTTCTACACTACCTGCCGACACCCCAGCGATGAACTCATAATCAAGCTCTATTAATTCACCTTCTTGCAATTCATATTTAAGTCTTTTATTCTCTTTATTTGCATCGTGCAAAATCAATGTATCATTTTTGATACTCATATTTACACCTAGCTTATCACATTCACTACTTAAAAATGCTAAATCGCTTTGGTTATTTTGCTGATAGTTTTTAAGCTCGTTTTTGCTAACCTGTGCTTTAAACTTTAGTCCATTTTCTTTTGCGATACTACGTGCAACTTTTAAAAACTCGCTTTCTTTAAATGTCCTATTTTTTATTTGTTTTGCACGGCTTAGATTTGCACTCACACATTCTAGCTCATAAGTTTGCTTATACTTGATTTTGATTTTGTTTATATAAAAAGCACCTAGCAAAACACCATCGCAAAAAACTTTTATAGTATCATTTAGGCGTGGCTCAGGCGTGTTGTAGCTTAGCGTGATATTGCAAGTATCAGCCTGACCTTTTGCATAATCATTAATAGTAATATTTATAAAAGGCATTTGAGCCGTTTTATCAATATCATTATAAAATAATGTTATCTTTGGCTTATAAACTAGCTCCATAAAGTCTCCGTTTTTTTAGTTTCAACTTTAGGCTCTATTAGTTCTATTTGTTCGCCACCACGAAAATAAAGCGTGTTTAAATGCTTATGATTAGCTCTTAAAAACTCTTGATAAAAGCTAGATGAATAATCATCTCTTTTATAATGTTTGGCATAAATCACGCTTAATTTTTCGCCTTGCTTTGCAATATAAATCATCTAAAAACCTTGTATTTTAAAAAATGATAAAATCTGCACGAGTTGTAAAATAAAGCCGATTTGAAATTACTAACATCTAGCTCTTTTAACGCAATAAAAAATATATTGTCAGCTAAAATAAAGTCTTCATAATTTTTGTCATTCTTATATGCTTTATCGCATAAAAAATCATGCACCACCACAGCACTTAGATACTCTGGACTATTTGGTGGATAGATAGACCAAAGCAAACGAGGTATATTTGCCCCGTTGGTTTGATAACCTTTATTAATTTCAACTTTAGCAAATCCACATTCGTAACAATATGGCTCTGCTAATTCGTATTTATCTTTATCAAAAGGTTTTATTACTACTCTTTGCATTAGTTAAACTCCAAATTAATTGCATCTAAACTTTCTTTATTTTCAGCATTTCTAATTTGTTCTTTGTAAGCCCAATATTTTGCTGTAATAACTTGAAGTCTTGTAGCTATTAATAAAGATAGTTGTTTTAAATCATCTAAGCCAAAAATATTAAGAGAGTTATCACTACTTTTCCAAGCAAAATCAGGTGGCACTGCACCAACACTAGAAAAAATAACCAAGCTTTGAGTTAAAAGTTCTTTTGCTTTAGCGTCTGCTTGATAAAACTTATCTTTATATAAAATATCAGCATTCTCAACTGATGATTTTAAACTTTCTAGCTCGTTTAATTTAAGCTCTTTCAACTCATCTATACTTAGTTCTTTTTCTTTATAAATTAAACGCATTTCATTTGTTACATAATTAGCATTTATATTTAAAGCTTGTGAGTGTTCTTTTTCGCTTATTGTAAAATTTGGTTCAGGTATAAAATCACTTATCTCATCATCATAATAAGCTTTAATTTCTCTTGTATTTTCATCATAATTTACATAAATCATTTTTTCTCCTTTTAAAAACCAATCGCAAAAATTGAACCTATAACATTTGAATTAGTGGCATATTTATTCCAATAAGTCTTATGAATTTCAACTTGCGTATTTGTATAATTTGTAATATGTAATATAGAGCCATAACCACCACCAATACTACTACCTGAATCTGTTTTATCTTTTGAATTTGCAATAACGCTTAAAACTTTATTTGGAAAAGCTATAGGAAATTTTATTACTTCAGTTGATACTTTTGTATTGTTCGCATTTATCCATTGCAAAATTAGTCCGTTAGGTAATTTTGTATAACCATTGTCTGCAAAAGATTTTTGGCTTAAGTGCATATTTATAGCATTTTTAATAGCTGTAAAATCAGTAATATTAAGCTTAGCATTAAGCTTGTTATCTACTACTTGCTTATCATACACACTAGCTAGTAGCTTACTTTGAGCATCTAACATTGCTCTTTGATTGGTGATTAATTCACTTAAACTTCTTTGTATTTCTTCCATTGTTTACTCCTTTATTTGAATTATGAAATTCATTGACATATTGATTGGGCGATTTTCATTAGCGGTTGGAACAACACGACTAGCATTAAAGTCAACATAGGAATTACCATTACCTACTCTACTACCACCTTGCGCCAAATCATCACCTTTGCCATTAGTTTTAACAAATGCTCCGACACCTTTTGTGAATATTGGATAAGAAGCAAATATTGAAGCTGTTATATTCCTAATCGCATCACCTTGTGATACGCCTAATGCTGCAGCATTACCGCCAACGCAACGAACAAAACGACCACGCAAATCAGGTATCTTAAACTTAAGTTTGTCAGCACTTTCTCCATAAATTGTGCCGATAGCACTAAATAATTGTGGGTAAGCTGTTTTTAATAATTCACGACCATCGCACAACATATAGTTACTAGGAATTGTCGCACCTGCATACATAAATATCATACCTACTTTACCCCCCCCCAATTCAATTTTAGTGAGTAGGTTTTGGCATTGGGTCATTAACTTACTCATTTGTGTGTTTTGAAGTGCGAGTTGATTTAATACACTTGTATGATTTGTGCTAATTGTTGTATTTTGTGTGGTTTGGCTGTTATCAACTTCAGCTTTTGTGTAAGTTGTAGTTTTATCAGCTTTAGTATTATTTAAAGCATTATACTTGTCTGTATCTTTTTTATCAATCTCAGCTTTTGTATACGTTTCTGTTTTAGTATAGTAATTATTCAAAGCTGCTTTATCAGCTTTAGTATTTTCAAGAGTTTTTATCTTATCATCTTGCAAGTTTTGAGAAGCTGTAAAATCGCTTATATTGACTTTATCTAATCCTAGTTTTGCTATTAACTCATCTTGTGCTTTTTGAGAAGTATTAAAATGTGCTAAAGTTGGATAGACTATCGTTTCATCTATTTTTATACTTAATTCACTTGCGTGTTTAAGCTCCATTGCTAACTTATAATGAAACAATGAAGCGTTTGTATCTGTTGCTTTACTTAGCACTGGTGTTCTTTTTATTTTAGTAAAGCATAAAAGCTCTCTATTTTTTGCCACAAATCCAACGCAATTTATGAAAAAATCTTGTGCTGTATCATTTCTTAGCACTGCTTCAAGGATTATTTTTGAGTTATCAAATTCATCTATTCTTACGCTTGTTGGAAGATTTTCATATTTGATATTTGTTAAAGACGCTGTGTTTTCATCTAGTGTATCTAAATTACAATCAGCATAAACAACCTTTGATATAAATAAATCAAGCTTATTTATAATTGCGTGTGTTATTAGCTTTTTACCTGCATTCGTAATTATTGTCATAGTTCTTTAAACTCCTTAATTTGCATTACTGCCTGAATTATTAAAGGCTTTTCGTGTATTGTGATAAGTTCTATGTTTTCACATACGCTTCTTACGTTTTTATATTTATTTATGTATTCGCTAAGCTTTAGTATGTTTTCGCTAGTTGTGTTTTCGCTAATCTCAACCACTGCTTTAAAAGTATAAGGTTTATCTAAATTAACAACTTTACAATCAGCAAAAACCCCACGAAGCATAGTTTTAAAATAGCTCGCAGTCCCTTCGCTTTGATTTAGCAGAAGTGGAGTTTTTAGTTCTTGATGATGTCCCCATTGTGATGATAAAACTTTTGTATTTTTTACATTTGGCTTATAAAAATGCTCGGTATTTATAGAATATGCATTATCAAGCACTTCTAAAATAGAGTTTTTGTAATCTTCTAAAGATTTTGAATAAATACTTAAATCCATTTTTCAATCCTTAATGAATTTAGCTTTAAAATACTATTTTTATCTATCGTTTGAAGTGGCGTTGTGATACTTATATCACTTATATTCTCATCATTGCATAAGCTTATGATTTTACTCTCGCTTACGCTCTCGCCAATGTCAAGCTTTTTATAAAAATCTTTTATGATATAATCAATCTTTGCTAAGTTCTCGGCAAATAAAAAATCATCTTTTACTTTGATTTTTATTACTAAATCTTGCGTGATTTCTTTACATTTAATAAGATTAATTTTATCTGTTAATGGCACTTTATTTTCAAGGGCCTTTAAGATTTGTGGCTCTATATTTTCAGCTTGAGTGTAGTAGCAAATGAAGACCTGTCCTGGCTTTGTGTTATCATCATATACTTTAGCTTTTAATACAGCTTTAGTTGATAAGACATAAAATAAATAGCTTTCAGCACTTCCTGCCGTGCTAAATCTATGAAGTGCTAGTTTAAAGCGTTCTTTTAGCTCTTCATCGCTCTCACGATAACTATCGTTTTGCCATTCTGTTATTTGCTCTATTTTTTCAATGTAGATATTTTGAGTTTCAAGCATTGATATTTTCATATCTAAAAACTCGTTATTTTCTATCTCACATAGCTCTATAATCTCATCTTTTACATATACATCATTTAGCAAATACGCATAATGACCTTTGCCATCGCTTAATTTGGTATTCTTAGGTATAAATGTAGGGCTATTTGCTGTGATTTTTATTTTGCATGTTGCATTATTTGCGTGTTTTCTAGTTAGTCCTACAAGTGCTACAAGCTCATCTAAAAATGTATCGCGTGAATATACTAAATAGTTTTGCATAGCTATATTTGTGATATATTCATGCTTTGTCTTAAACCACTCCAAAAAGCAATCAGTTAAAATCATAATATCATCATTTATTAGCGGCTTATAATCGCTTTGATTTGCTTTGTTTTTGTAATTTTCTATGATTTCATTACGAGCTTTATCTATATCAAATGGAGCGAAAAATACATCATTATAATTCATAAATGACACGCTCCTTGCTCTCAATTACTTCGTAATCAATAAGCACATTTGTTCCGTTTAGGGCTAATTTTTTAATGATAATGCGTGGCTCAAGTAGTTTTATTTGCTCTGCTAAAGTCTTTAAATATGCGTGAGTGTTAGCATGTGTTAGCTCTTTATCAACCAAGCTATCACAACCCAAAAATGGGCGTAATGCGTGACTAAACTTACGCTTTTTTATAATTCTAGTTAAATTATCATCTATGCTTATCTTATACATAGATGAAGTTTAAAAAAGCTTTGGTTGTTATTTGTATTACAAATAAAAAGAATGTTATATCAAGATAGCATTTGTTCTACAATATAACCAACTAAACAAATAGCTAAATAAATCAATAAATATTTTTTCCATTTGCTTTTCTTTTTTGCTTTGATGTCTGATGATTGATTTTGTTTCATTTCGTATTCTTTAATGACTTTTTCTACATTCTTGCTATCAAAATCAGATGAAATTGAAATGCCTTTACTATCTTTTGAAAATTTCATAGATTTTCTTATCTCTTCTTTTAGCATTTTTTGTAATTCTTCAGGATACTCGTTAAGTGGACTATCTATTTCTCTTATTTCGCTATCAAAAAACGCATCAGGTATTTTAAAATCTTTATAATATTCAGCATATTTATCTATGTTATCGCTATCTAAATGACTTAAATCTATTTCATCTAATACGCTATATTTTCTCTCGTTTTTTGGCGTAGTTTTGCTATATTCATACCAAGCTTTACAAAAAACCGCTTCAGTAGCTATTTCATCAGGTAAGTATTTAAATAAGTGCGGACTTTTGCAAAGCTCATCATATATTATTTGTAAATGGTTTTTGAATGCTTCTTCAGGCACTTCATAAAATCCACCAAAGTATCTACAAGTAATCAATGCTCTAAACATTTCTTCGCTTGATTTTATCTCATCTGATAAATCTTTTATAGCCTCTCTATCTTTTGTCAAAAGCTCCACTAAAACATCATAGTCTTTTAATTGTTTATCGCTTAGTTTATAAGTATTGTTAGATAGCAAATCTTTTACTAATAGTTGTTTATCAAGCTTTCTAGTGCTGACTTTTTCTTTTTTTAATCCGCCAATTAATTCATCAGGTGCTTGATCTATAAAATCTAAATAGCTTTCACATACTATATCATAATTATCCATAGAGTGATTTTGCACTCTTTTTACATATTCTTCCCAAGCAAAAATCCACATCTGCTTATCATTCTTAAACTCTTTTGGCATTGAACTTAAAGCCCAAGTGGTTTTAGAAAGTGCGTATTTCCACAAATCCTTATTTAAATATACGCTATCATTAAACAAAGCAAGAGTTCTAAAGCTGTTTATATCCACACAATACATAGCAAGTTCTAAGCTGTTTTTTATATTATCATTTGCATATTTTATTAAAGAATATCTTTTAGGCAATATCTTTTTAAATAATTCTAGGTTATTTTGCATATTTTCTGATATATATTGTAAGTTTTTAGCGTCTAAATCAAGCAACCATTCGCAAAACTCCAAATCGTTTAATATTTGTTCTCCTAGATGTTCTGCGTGATGAAAGTTCTCTAAAAACATCAAAAAGCTTTTATCGTTTTTAATATTATTAGAGGCGTGTTTTATGTAATTTAAATCAATTTTAATTAACTCTTTCATAAAATCATCATCTTGCTTTAGCTTATCGCCTATAAAATCAGCTTTTTTAGTATTTTGTGCTATATATAAAACAAACTCTTTATTATTTTTCAACTCTTCAGCAGCATAGCTTAATGCTTTTGTAATGCCTAGCATTTTTACATAATTTATCATAATCTTAGCATCTTGTCTGATAACAGGACCTATGTGTTTTAGCACATTGATTTTGTTTTCGGATAGCTTTAGTATAAAATCATAATCATTTTGCAATCTTTCGCTAAGTTTGTTAAAATGGGAGCTACTAAGCTGTAAGATAGAAAAGGCAAAATCACTATCATCTAACAAGCTTTCATCTACATATTTTACTAGCTTTGTATTTTGTGTGAGTGCGTAATAGCAAATATTTTTATCTTTATATAATTCTTTATCAAGTATTTTAAAAATATTTATATCTTCTTTTAATTTTGCTAAAACATCATCTTTATTCATAAGCCATCCTTTTTTTATTAAAAGGATAGCTAAAATACTTTAAACTAGCATAATTTTTTAAAATCGTAATTATAAATACCAACGACCATTCCTAAGACACTAAAATTACGGTCTGGTAAAACTTCTTTATCTTTATAATCTTCTTTGTTATCACTGCGTAAAAATAGTTTATCATCTATCTCAACTACTCTTTTTACATAGTATTTATCTTCATAAAACAAAACATAAATGGCACCATATACAGGAATATTACTTAGCCTTTTAACGACTAACGAACTTCCTTCGTTTATTGTAGGCTTCATACTATCTCCTATCATGGGAAACAGTGCTAATTCATTAAGCTCTTTTACTTTTCTTATTTCCAAATGAGCCATAATCTCATCTTTTAAAAAAGGTATATCAACTTTGTCAGTTTCAAATACTTCTATCCCAGTTCCAGCTGAAACAGTTAAATCTTTATAAAAAGGGATATAAATAATCTTAGAGCTTTCCAAATCTAATTCTTGTGCCTCATTTAATATACTATCTAATACTTCTCTCTCGCTATCATTTAACATTGTCCTGTCTTTAAAAAATGTACTAACATCTACATTATTCTCTTTAGCAATTATAAAAAGCATTTCTCTTTTTGGTGCCATATTTTTATCTTCGTTTACCCAACACTTAATACTAGGTTCTTTTGCTCCTTTAATACCCAAACTAAGAAAATGCCTAGACCACCAAGCATAACCATTTCTGCCTAGATATGTTCTTAACACATCAATATCTAATATTTTTTTGATTATTTTACTTTCTTCTTTTACTTGTTGTGTATTCATAGCTAGTCCTTAATTTATAAATATCTTTTTTAGTATAGTGAAATAAATAAAAAAAATCAATAGTTTAAAAATAATATACTAAAAAATATATTTTAAGATATTATTAAGATATTTTTAACTATACTTTTAAGTATATTATTAAAAAAGGAGATTTATATGAATTGTTTAGAAATCAAAACTTTAACTTATGATTATGCAATTTCAGGACATAGAAAAGATTATTCGGCTTTAGTATATTATGTAGATAATCGTAACATAATAAGAGATAGAAGATTTAAGTTTGCAGTTGATAGATTAAAAAATACTAAAAAAGATATTTAATGAAAGGTATTTAAAAAATGCGTGATTTTTATTTAACAGACATAGCAAGATTTAATCTTACTAACTTTTGCAGTGGCTTTAGGGATAAAAGCCGTGATGATTGTAGATTTTATCGCAATAAAGAAGGGGTTGAGTTTTCTAGTTCAACTCACCACGTTGTTGATAATTCAATTATTAGAACTAGAAAATACAGAATTGATTGTGGAGATTTAGATGAGTGAGATTATAAAAGTATTAAGCACTATTCAGCAAAAGATAAAAGCGAAAAAAGATGCCAAAAATAAGTTTGCAAAATACGAATATAGAACAATAGAAAGCATTTTAGAAAATTATAAAAAGGCAAGCGAAGGATTAGAAACGACGCTTACATTTAGCGAAAAAATCTTATGCGATTTTGATGGCAAGATTATCTTAGAAGCTACAGCTATTCTACAAAAAGCAAATGAGAGTATTAGTTCTAATGCTATCGTGGAGATTGACTATAACCACAAAGGTATGAGTAAGGAGCAGATTTGGGGAACAGCTTCAACTTATGCTAAAAAAAGAGCCGTTTCATCTTTATTATGTCTTGATGATAGCGAAGATGATCCTGATAGTTTAGATAATGATGAAAACCCAAATTCAAATTCTTTAGTTGATGAAATCAAAAACCTAGCAAAAATAAAAAATGTAGCAATAGAACAAATACTAAAGTGCGAAAAACTTAAAAGCTTAGAAAATGCAAAACCTGAGCAATTACACAAAATATTAGATAATTTAAGGAGTTAATATGAAAATAATTAATTTAGAGCAAAATACACAAGAATGGTTAGATTATCGCAAAGATAAGTTTAGTGCGAGTATTACACCTGTGCTTTTTGGTGTGGGTTATCACAAAGCCTATCAAGAAGCATATTATAGATATGGTGGTGGAAAGCGTCCTGACATCTCTTGGATACCTGCAGTTGAGCTTGGCGTAGAATATGAGCCAAAAGTTAGAGATTTTATAAATGTTAGTTTGAAGCGTAATTTTAAGCCTTTAGTGTGCGAAGACGAACACGACGGACGCTTTATCGCTAGTCTTGATGGATATGATAACGGCGAGATATTAGAAATTAAGGTAAGCGAACTAGGGTTAATCGCTTATAGAAAGTCACACGAAGTTCCATTAAGATATATGTATCAAATACAGCATCAAATGATGGTAAGCGTAGCTAAAAAAGCACTTTTAGCTATCGCTTATCCAAAATACGATGGCACACTTGATATTGAACTTATAAACATAGAGCCTGATTTGGCAATGCAAGATGAGATTAAAAGCAAATGGCTAGAGTTTGAAAGCACTTATAGATACAAAAATATTGATTATCAAGCACTAATAAAAACAGATGAATTATGCGAAGTGCAAAAGCAATTAAAAGCATTAGGGGAGCGTGAAAAAGAGCTTAAAAGCTACTTTTATCAGTTTGATGATAGCACGATTTACGAAACACCTACAGCAAAGCTAACTTATAGCATAAGCACGAGAGAAACAATTGATTATAAAGCGATAGTTGAGCGTAACGGATATGAGATTTTAGAAAGTGATAAAAAGACTAGCGAAACAAGAACAATAAGAATTAAGGAGATAGCGTGAATAAGACAATCATCATAGGAAGATTAACAAAAGATATAGAGCTAAAAACTTCAAGCAGCACAGGCACAGCGATAGTAAATAACACTATCGCAACAAGTCGTATTAGAAATAATCAAAACGGCGAGAGAATAGAAGAAACATTGTTTTTAGACATAGTAGCATTTAATCGCACAGCTGAAGTAATGAACCAATACTTACATAAAGGCTCAAAACTAGCAGTTGAAGGATATTTACAACAGCAAACATGGGTAGATAATCAAACAGGGCAGAATAGAAGTAAAATCGTATTGATTATAGAAAATATGGAAATGCTAGACAATAAGCAAGATAATCAAAATAACAATCAAGGTGGTTATCAAAATAACTATCAGCAACCAAGACAAAATAATTATCAAAACAATAATTATCAGCAACAACCAAGACAAAATCAAGCTAATAATTATCAACAGCCACAGCAGAATTATCAAAACAATAATTACCAACAAGGTGGAGCTGATGAATTGCCTTGGTAATGTAAGAAATATAATTATCTTTTGCTTAGAAATAAGCATTAGAGAGCTTTTTATAAAGCGTTTTGGTTTAGCAAGATATAACGAAAACTTAGGCACTAGCTACACAGCTAGCAGCCTAAACAAACTAAGAGATAAAGAATTAAAGATTTTAAGGAGTTTAAGATGAGAGAAATAGTAAAACTAATTAATAAAAAAGATTTAGAAGAAATAATAGAATTAGAATTAAAAATTAATAACTTTTATAAGTATAGTAATTTATTCAGTGTTGCTTTATTAGTTGACGGTTGCGTTTTCTTGCATATAAAAAATGAAGAAATAAGAAAAAAACTAGGAACTAATTATATAAATAACTTTATTTTTTATATTGATTTGAACTATGCAACAATTGACACAAATTTTACAAGCTATAACGAAGCTATTAACATTCAAAAAACCATCGAGCTAGAAAAGCATTGTACTTCAAAAGACATAGCAAAATATATAGAGCAAATCATTGATGAATACAACAAAGAGCAAGATTATATTACTTTTGTTTGGGGAGATGAAGAATGAAACTACATCCATTACTAAATCCAAAAAGCCCCCACTACGGAAGTGGTAAGGACGCAACCATTTATAAAATGTATGATAAGTATAAGCAAAAAGATTTATTAGCTTGGTGCAGAATTAATACTGCAAAATACAAAGCAAGAAAAGGCAAAAAGCAAGGCGAAAGCGAACAGGACAATCAAGAAAAATACGAGAGCTTTTATTACACAGCTTTGCTTATTGATTGTGCGAAGTTACTGAATAATCAATTAGCTTATCGTATTTTAGCTGGGAAAGTGACAGAAGAATCGCTTAAAACGAAGCTAGAGTATTTACAAAATAAAGATTTTCATTCAGTAGATGATAGATGTATGCTTGAAATTTTAGAGTATATGGCAAGGGGTTAAAATGAAAAAAACATACACATTAAAAGAAGTAGCAAAAATTACAAGCCAAAGTTATATAACAGTTTATAGACATTTACAGCAAGGTATTTTAAATGCTAAATCAACAGCTTTTAAAGCGACTTGGAAAGTTAGCGAAGAAAATTTACAAGACTACTTAAACAAGATAGCCTAGTAAGTATGGCTATAAAACATATTAAAGAATTAAGTAATAAATTAACTTAATTCTTACTTGAATATTTTAGTATTTAGGAATAAGTAGGAGATTTTATGGGAAAAGATTTTTATGGTTATGATAGTTTAACAAATGAAAGAATTTATATTTACGGTTCATTAAAAAGAAAAATAAAAAACAATATAGAAGTAAAGCGTGGAAACGAAAAACTATTAATAGAAGATATAAAAGCACAAATTGAAGCCATTACAGGCAAAGAGCCATTTATTCATGAAGGTGGTAATCATATAGTGTTTGCAGAAAGTGCAGAAAAATCAATCGGTGGTGAATACTATTGTATAAAGTGGCATTATGCAAACAACAAAGAAGAAAATATAGTAAAACAAACTTGTAAAGAATTAGGAATTACACAAAAAGAACTAAGTGAAATGCTAGATGTTCCACAATCAACAATATCAGGCTGGGCTACAACGAATATTCCAAAGATGGCAGAGTTATCGCTTAATCTCTTAGCAGAAAACAAACAACTAAAGGAAAAATTAGATGTATTTAAAAAAGCTTTTGAACTCGCTAGCAAATTATAAGGTGTAGACAAAATGTCTATACCTTTAAAATACTAAAATTAGTATTTTAAAATAAATAAAATCCTAAAATTAAAATAAAATACTTGACTTTATTCTAAAATTAGAATATAATATTATTATAATTACTAGTATTAGTAATTTATGTTCTTTTAGAGATGATTGTTAATTAATTTTATTTGCTATAATTTTTACTATGAAAGATTTATTAAAAGAATTAGGCAAACTTTCATTTGATTTTGCAAAAGTGATTTTTGCATTAGCGATAATCACACCTGTTTTAAAAGATGAAAGTTTTAATTATTGGAGCATTATAGCTGTTATCGTATGTGTTGCATTTGGTTCAGCTTGTATTTACAAAGGAGGTAAAGATGGAAACGCTTGATATAATTTATAAAACAATTACTTTCGTTGGAATAATATTAACGATTTTGGTATGGTTTTTCGTACCAAATCCAAAAAAGGGAAAAGATAGTTAAATAAAATTAAACATTCATCTCTTAAAAATATTAAATTAGGAGATGATTATGTTGCAAAAAATACAAAATAGCAACTCACTGTTAGTTGCTTCTTATTATGGAATTATAAAAAGCACAATTTTAAAACATTTTACTCGCAATTCAGACGAGTTAATAGAAGGAATACATTATTTTTACGAATACGAAAGAACAAAAGGTGGGGTTCAAAAAGTAATTAAATGGACTTTAGAAGGCGTTTATATGTTAGGCTTTTTTATCAAAAGTGCCAAAGCAAAAGAATATCGTAAAAAAGTAGCAAGGCTATTGAGAGAACAAAGCGAAGAAAAACTAAAAAGCCTAAATAATAGCATCACAACCCTAGAACGCAGAAATAAGCGAGTTGCTTTAGGTTATAAATCACAATTAGCACAACAGAAAGAAAAGTATGAATTAAAGCTCAAGGTTTTAGAGTGCGAACTAGAACATAAAAGCAAGATTGATTATGATAAACCAAGCCAAGAGCTAAAGAAAGCATTAGCCGAGCGTGGGTGGTTGCTTATGAATAAGGATAATTTCAGTGTTTTAGGAGAAAATATAGCAACTAGGATTTGCATTAGCCTAAGAGATATTCTAGGCACTAATTATCCGCCTTGCTTGAAGCAATTAATTGATGTTAGTTTTATGGAAACAAGGAATTATTTTAATAAAAGAATTAGTACTAATCAAGGATTGCCATTTACAGCAGAAAGTTATAAAATAAAAAGAGCCGATAGTTCTTATACGCCAATCTATGGCAAATGGGTAATTGAAGATGGAAAGCAGATTGCAGGTTGGGAACTTGAGTTAAGGTGGAAAGGGGATAAAAAATTAAGTTATGGGGGCTAATGGCTCCCTAATACGGAAATAAATTCTATTCTTATTTATTTTAACCAAATAAACACTATAATTAAAATGTTTCAGCCGTGTTGGCTTAGTCGCCCCCTTATCGCAAGATAATGGCTCGGGTTTCCCCCACCTTTTAGGTGTGGGGTTAATTTAATGGTTTGTTAATAATTTTTAGTTAAAATAATGACAATTGCTTTTAATAGCAAGTTTTGTCCCCTTATCGCAAGATAACGG
Organism: Campylobacter sp. RM12647; assembly: GCF_020138135.1. Lineage (NCBI taxonomy): Bacteria > Pseudomonadati > Campylobacterota > Epsilonproteobacteria > Campylobacterales > Campylobacteraceae > Campylobacter > Campylobacter sp. RM12647. The sequence goes on from NZ_JACGAS010000007.1 coordinate 16,765, forward strand.
CTCGGATGCCTAGCCTTAGAGCTAGGGGAATTAAAAAAGGCTAAATTAAATTAGCCTTTATCTTATCTCTAATGTTTTCAAAATCACTTTTACTTATATTAATATTTGCTATATTTTCTACTCTTTTTGTATCGAATAATTTTATTTGAGATAACAAAGCCGTTCTAATATCATTATTTTTAGTATAAAAGCTATAAAAGTATGGAAAGCTATTATCTTTCGCCTTAGTACTTAATGGCACTCCTATAAAAGAGTTTTTATAAATTAATTTTAACACAAGCACAGGTCTTACATAGTTTTTACCCTTACCGTACACTTCAGAGCCAATATTTAAACCTAATCGTACCCAGTATACTTTACCTACTTTAACAGCTTTTTCTGTGCTTTTACTAGTATTCTTTTTTACTTCATTCCATTCATCGTAATTCATAGAAAATCCTTAATAAACTTCTCTAAATAATCTCCCCACCATTGCATTAATTCCCTTTTAGCTTCTAGCTTATGGCTTCTATCATACACGCCACGAACTCCTCCTACCGTATGAGCTAGGCAAAGCTCTATAATCTCGCTTGAATAATTATTATCGTTAGCTATCGTGCTAAACATTGCACGAAATCCGTGGGGCGTGAATTCATCGTTTGTAATGCCATTTTTACGCAAAAATGAACGCATAGTATTATCGCTTATACCTTGATTTTGCTGTTTCTCACTATAAAATACATAATCACTATTTTTCATAGTCTTCATAATTTCTAGCACTCTTTTTGCTTGGGTGCTAAGTGGTAAATAAAACGGCTTTTTGCGTTTCATTTGTTCGGCAGGTATTTCTAAAATATCATCGTTTATATATTCCCATTTAAGCAGTCTCACATTGCCAGGTCTTAATGCCGTAAGTGCATTAAAAATTAATGCGTATTTTGTAATAGGTCTTGCTTTTTGAATTAGTGTGAATAGATATTCTAAATCATCGCCTTTAGTTATTGTAGGATAATTTTCTACTGGCTTATAGCGAACTATCATATCAAGCTTTATAGGAAATAATATGTGATTGTCAGTATAATCAAGCATGCAAGCGTAAGAATATATGCGTTTTAATAGATTTAAAAGCTTTTTAGCAGTTGAACTTTTATCTTTTAGTATTCCAAAGCGTTTTATAATATCGGCTTTGCTAACTTCTTTTATGTCTTTGTCGCTCAATTCTTTATCAAGTATAAATCTATCTAATAGTGAATAATATGTGTGTAATTGCTTATCGCTAATTTGGTTTTCTTGAGTTTGCATATAATCATAACATACTTGTTTGAAAGGTATTTTATTTTTATCATTAATAATTTTTTCTTGTGTGCTATCAATTTGCATTATTGCATTTCTTATTCTAAAACTTGAGCTAAACTCGCCTAGTGTCTTTTTAACTCTTTTTTTATTAATGAATGTAATTAAAACAAAAGATTTTTTACCTTTAGGTGTTATACAAATATATAAATTATAAACGACCTTTTTCATATAAACTTTATCATTTGGCTTTAATTTTATGATTTCACTATCAGTTAGCATAATAAGCTCCTTTTTTTATTGTTTTAGTCCCTAATAGTTCAATTTAAGTCCTTAAAAATGATTAAGGACTTAAATTAAGGACTAAAAATTTGATAAATAATGATAAAAAAAGATAAACAATGATAAATAAAGATAAAAGAAACATACAAAATAAACAAGCTTAAAGCGTGATATTATAGACATTTAAAGATAATTTGATAAATAATGATAAAAGATGATAAAAAATAAGAATGGTGGAGCTGTGGAGATTTGAACTCCAGTCCAAAACTAGCTCAAAACCAGCGTCTACATGCTTAGTAGGCTGCTTAAATTCATTTTTACCAAGTGCAGCTTACGACTTTAGCAAAAACTAAGGCTTTTATTTTATTTAAAGTCTAGCCAAAACTTTAAACTAGCTTGAATGATGACCCGCTAATGCTATTACAAGCTTTAAGCATCGCAGGGCTCAACTGAACTTACGCAGCGTAAGCGTAAGCAGGAGCTAATTCTTTTTTGTTTGCGTTTAATTTTAATTTAGCGTTTAACGTAGCAACACGGCATGCAGCTAATCCCTTACTAATCCTGTCGAAACCTAGTCAGCCCCAAGAAAAGTAAAGTCGTGATTATATCAAATTAACATTATTTTTCAAGGTCTATTTTCACTTAAAGGTCCTAAAGCATTTGTAATTAAATCTAATTTTTTCTTAATTTCTAATTGTTCTTTACTTAACTTTAAATGCTCTATTTCTAAATTTATATTTTTTTCTTCAATATTTTCAGGCTCTATTACAAATTTAGATAATTCTAATTCGCCTAAATGCCTAGATATATTAAAATCTTGTTCTCTATTAAATTCATTAGCCTTATTTTCTAAATCAATACTACTTTGAAAATCTGGCTCTATTACAAATTTAGATAATTCTAATTCGCCTAAATGCCTAGATATATTAAAATCTTGCTCTTTATTAAATTCATTAGGTTTAGTTTCTAATGAAGTTTTTTTTTATCTAGCTCTGCATTGATTATTTTTGCATTTTTAGTTTTAAAAAACGCACTACATTTAGCTAAAACATTTTTAATATTATCTCTTAAAATAGCCTTTTCTTTCTCATTATAAGGCGGCATTACATGTAATTCTAAAGTATCATTTTCTATTTTAATTTTTACTAATGATTCAAATAAAATATTTTGAAGTTCAGGTTCGTATTGCTCTAAAATATCATCTGGTATTTCATAAATATTATCTTCATCTTCAAAAGCCATATTAGAATCTAAAAAATCATCGCTTTGATACTCAGGATATTTAATCTCTTCTTCATAAGTATTGTAATTATTTTGAAATTCCTGTTTTAAATTCTTGCTTGAATTATTTTCAAAATTAGTATTATTTATTTTAGGATAATTATTTTCTTCTTTTATTGCTTCATTTTTTACATTTTGTTTCGTTAAATCGCTAATTAAAACTAATTTTGCATCATTAAAGATACTAGCAAATACATTCTTTACAACGCTTGTGTAATATTGTTTAAAATACTGCTTATCTTCTTCATTTTTAGGGTTGATTTTAATACAAAACTCACTACCATCAAAACTAACAAAAGAAGCACATTCTTTAAATATTTCTCCTAATTTATAATCTCTTTTAGCAATCATAGTTACAAAATTTAAGTAATCTTGCTCGTTTTTATTTATATTTTCTACTTTTAAATCTTCATCTATACTTTTTAATTTTGTAGCGTCTTTTAGCATAAATGCTAAAATGTATAAAATAAATTCATCATCATCGCTAATCTTTGTCATATTTTTAGCCTTTGCTAAAATATGAAAAAACCTATCGTATAAAATTAAAGAAAAATTTGGATTTTTATTAGCAAAACTATCTTTTAAAAAAGAACTCATCTCATCAATTACCACACTTGCTTCATAAGATTTAGCAAGTTCTAAAAACCTAAAAATACCATTATCATTTGAGCTTAAAACATCAGCAAAAAATTGCTTTATAATATTTGGCTCTATTAAGCCTAGCATTAAAGCTATGCTTTCTTTATTAAGTTTTCTTTGAGAATAAATTATGCCTTGCTCTAATAAAGTAAGACTATCTCTTAAAGACCCGCCACCGCTTCTTGCAATAAGAGTTAAAGCTTCTTTTTCATAAGGAATTTGCTCATTTGCTAATATAAATTCCATTCTACTCACAATATCTTGTAAAGGAATTTTTTTAAATCTAAAATGTAAAACCCTACTTAAAATAGTAGCTGGTAATTTATGCACATCAGTTGTTGCTAAAATAAATTTAACATGACTAGGTGGTTCTTCAAGTGTTTTTAAAAGCGCATTAAAGGCTTCACGAGTAAGCATATGCACTTCATCAATTATAAAAATCTTAAACCTTGAATGAAGTGGTGCATATTTTGTATTTTCTATTAAATCTTGAATACTATCAATACCACGATTACTAGCCGCATCAAGCTCATAAATATCTATTCCATCATTACTAACGCAACTAGCACACATTCCGCAAGGTTTTGAGCTAATCCCACGCTCACAATTTAGTGCTTTTGCCAATATCCTAGCAGAGCTAGTTTTTCCACTCCCGCGAAGACCAGAAAAAAGATAAGCATTAGCTATGTTTTTACTATCTAGTGCATATTTTAAACTCTTACTAACAGCACTTTGCCCTACTAAATCATCGTAATTTTTTGGACGATATTTAAGTGATAAATTTTGCATATTATTCATTTAATCCTGACAATAATTCTTCATTATTTTGAGTTTTTAGCATTTTTGCATATAAAAATTTAAGCGCTTCTACATCTTCCATAGAATTCATAGCTGAACGAATTGCCCAAATCTTAGGTAAATTAATTGGCCCTTGTAATAATTCTTCTTTTCTCGTTCCACTCTTTGTAATATTTATAGCTGGATATATTCTTCTATCTGAAATATTTCTATCAAGAACGATTTCACTATTTCCTGTTCCTTTAAATTCTTCAAAAATCACATCATCCATTCTTGAACCCGTATCAATTAAAGCAGTTGCAACTATTGTTAAGCTTCCACCATGCTCAATATTTCTAGCAGCTCCAAAAAATCTTTTTGGCTTATGAAGTGCATTTGCATCAACACCACCGCTTAAAACCTTACCACTACTAGGAGTTGCAGTATTATAAGCACGAGCAAGTCTTGTGATACTATCAAGTAAGATTATTACATCTTTACCCATTTCTACTAAACGCTTAGCTTTTTCAATCACAAGTTCAGCCACACGCACATGATTTAATGCAGGTTGATCAAATGTAGAGCTAAAAACTTCACCTTTTACACATCTTTGCATATCAGTTACTTCTTCAGGTCGCTCATCAATTAAAAGCACTATTAGTTGGCTTTCAGGATGATTTTTAGCAATTGCAGTTGCTAATTCTTTCATTAATTCAGTTTTTCCTGTTCTAGGTGGTGCTACTATTAATCCACGCTGACCTTTTCCAATAGGTGTGAATAAATCAAGCACCCTACCCGTTAGCTTTAAAGGGTCGTATTCAAGTTGTAATTTTTCTGTTGGAAAAATTGGAGTTAAGTTATCAAATAAAGCTCTTTTTTTAGCTTCTGCTAAAGGTAAATAATTAATCGCTTCAATTTTCAAAAGTGCATAATATTTTTCTTGTTCTCTTGGCTCTCTTACTTGACCTGTTACGATATCACCCACTCTTAAAGCAAATTTTTTAATCTGTGAATTACTAACATAAGCATCGTTTGCACTATCACTTAAATTCGCATCCATAGCTCTTAAAAAGCCGTAACCTTCTTGGTTAATCTCTAAAATACCTGTAAAGAGTATAAAACCACCTTTTTTTGTTTGAGCTTTTAATATTTCAAACATAAGCTCTTGTCTTCTAAATTCCATCGGATTTTCAACACCAGCTTCGTTTGCGATTTCTATTAGTTTTTCAAGAGTTAGTAGTTTTAATTCTTCTATTTTATATCCATCTACTGGAATATGCTTTTTTTGATTTTTTTTATCTTGCTTTTGTTCTGTTTGTATATCTTTATCCATTGATTTCCTTATTTGTAAAAAACGAAGTATTAAAAATTATTTTATAAATTAAAAATAAAATTGTCAATAAAATTAAAGGAAATTATCTTGAAGTGCTCTCATTGTAAAATAGATTTTGATAAAAATAGTATGATTTTTCAAGGCAATAACGCATTTTGCTGTAATGGTTGTAAAAATGTTTTTAATCTCATAAACGAAAATAATTTAGAAGATTTTTATAAAAATGCTTCAAATTTATCTAAAATTAATGAGCAAATTTCTTATGATGAGAACTCTTTTTGCATAGAAAAAGAAAATAATTATGAAAAAATTTTAATTTTAATAGACAATTTACATTGCGCAGCTTGTGTATGGCTTATTGAAAAAATGCTGCTTAAAAATGAAGGCGTATTAGAAATTAATATAAATTATCAAACAAAAAGAGCAAGTATAGAATATAATCCTAATAAAACTAAAGCAAAAGATATATTAAATATAATAATATCTCTAGGCTATATCCCACTAGCTTACAATCCAAATACAACAATGAAAGCTAAAAGAACTCATATTGAGTTTTATTCAAAACTAATTGTAGCAATTGCTTGTGTTATGAATATTATGTGGCTTAGTATCGCAAGATATGCTGGGTATTTTTCTAGTATGGAGCAAAGCGTTCAAGATATTATTAATTTTGCAGAATTTGTTTTATGCACTCCTGTGCTTTTTTATAGTGCTTCATCTATGTTTAAGAGCGCAATTTCTGCTTTAAAAAATAAGATTTTAAATATGGATTGTCTAGTTACATTTGGGGCTAGTTTAGTTTATATTTATAGTATTTATGCTATGTTTACAAGACTTTCTTATGTGTATTTTGATAGCGTAGCTATGATAATTTGCTTTGTTTTTATAGGTAGATTTTTAGAACAATTATCATATAAACAAGCTTTAGAAAATATTGATTTTTTAAGTGATTTATTAAACGCTAGTGTAAATATTGTTAAAAATGACAAAATAGAAAAAATAAGCGTTACTAAAATAAAAAAAGATGATGTAATTAGAGTATTTTTAGGGGATAAAATCTTAATAGATGGCACTTGTAAAAGCTTACAAGCTAGATTAAATCTAAGTGCTATTACAGGCGAGAGTGAATTAGTTGATATTAAGCAAGGAGATTTTATAAAAAGCGCTAGCGTGGTTGAATGTGCTAGTTTTGATTACATAGCAAATTGCACTTTTCAAGATAGCTATATTAATAAACTTGCAAAATTACTAAATAAAACTAAAAAATCAAACCTAGAAAAACTAACTGATAAAATTGGTGTTTATTTTTGTTATGCGATTTTTAGCATTGCGTTTTTGTGCTTTTTATATAATATGAGCGATATTCAAGAAGCAATTATTAGAAGCGTTAGTTTATTAATTATTGCTTGTCCTTGCGCTCTTGCACTTAGCGCTCCTGTTGGAAATCTTTTATGCTTACACGAAGCTTTAAAGCTTAAAGTATTATTTAAAAACTCAAATTATATTGAAAATCTTAGCAAAATTGACATAGCTGTATTTGACAAAACTGGGGTTTTAACAAAATCAAAATTAGAATTATTAAGCCAAATAAATCTAAATGATTATGAAAAAAGCATTTTAAAAGCAATTTTAGATAAAAATAATCACTTCATAGCAAGTTCGCTAAATGAATATATAAAAGATACTAAGCCTAGTTTAAAAGACTTTAAACTCACGCAATTAAGCGGCTTAGGAGTGATTGCAGAATTTGAAAATGATAAATACTATCTAGGCTCTGCAAAATTATTAAATAGTCATAATATTAATGCAAATTCTAAAAACGAAACTGAAATGTTTTTTGCTAAAAATGATGAGATTTTAGAGCATTTTGTATTTTCTAATCAATTAAATGATGATGCTTTAGAACTAATAAATTATTTTAAAAAGCAAAATATAAAAGTAATAATGCTATCAGGAGATAAGCAAAAGCCTTGCGAAAAAATAGCAAAAGAACTACAAATTGATGATTTATACAGTGAATGCTTGCCCGAAGATAAGCTTAAAATAATTCAAAATCTTAGTAAAAATAATAAAGTCTTAATGGTAGGTGATGGCATAAATGACGCACTAGCTTTAAAATTAGCATTAGTATCAATTAGCTTTAAAAACGCTACTAATTTAGCCCTTAATTCAAGTGATATAATTATGCTTGATAATAAATTAATAGGCATTAAAAACTCTCATTTATTAGCAAAAAGAACTTATAGACTAATAAAAACAAACCTAGCATTAAGCTTTTTATACAATATAATTAGTATTCCACTAGCTTTTATGGGGCTTATAAATCCATTAATTGCTAGCATTTTTATGTCGCTTAGCTCAATTTGTGTGATACTTAATTCTATAAGAATTAAAAATTATGCTAAAAAAATAAAGAATTTAAAATAAGATTTAAATTCTTTTAATTTTTCTTACCTTCTTCAATAAAAATTGAGCGTATTGCGTCTGTTTTATCATCTTCTTTTTGCCTTTTAGCCCAGCTCATAATAAGCTCATCTTTTGCTCTTGTAAGTGCTACATAAAATAATCTTCGCTCTTCATCAATGCCCCCAGCACTTTTGCTAAGCTTTAGATTTGGAAATCTACCTTGTGCTAAGTCAATCAAATAAACAATTTCAAATTCCAAACCTTTACTAGCATGAACGGTTAAAAGCTGAACCCCTTTAGTATTTTCATAATCAATATTTAAAATAGTTTTTTCATAAAATTCTTTAAAAGTATTGTAGTTTTTCGCATCGTCTAAAATATATTTACAATTATTTTTAATATTTTCTAGCTTTTGCTCTTTTATCTCATTGACTATTTTTGCACCTTTAAAAGAACGCTTAGCTGCAAGATTATTGATAATCAAGCTAAAAATCTTAGATGAATAAGCATTATTTAATAAAACGCTAGGATTATCAATATTTTCATTTTCTTTTAAGAATTTATAAAGCTCTTCAAGAAAGGTTACATTATCAAATTTTAATTCTTTTAACAATAAAACAGGATTATTTTTAAACTCGGTTGCTAAAAAGCTAAACTCACTTTGCTTAGCTTGATTTTGAGTTCTTGCAAACAGACCAAAAGCCTCATCGCTTTTAGCTAAAAAATCATAATTATCTTTTTTAATAGGTCTTAAAATACCTTCTAATAAAGAGCCATTTCCTAATTCTAAAAATGCTTTATAAATAATATTTACCTTAGCATTTCCAACACCTTTACTCTCTAATAAAATTCCTAAAAAGCTTAAAATATCACTATTTTTATTAGTTAAATTAGCTAAATTTATAAGAGTATTTATTTCTTTTAATTCATAAAAACTACTGCCACCTTTTCTAGCTATTTTAATGCCCTTTTGCTTTAGGCTTCTTTCCATTAAATCACCACTTGAATTATTGCGATAAATCACTGCAATATCAGCTCTATTATTTGCTTCAAGTTTGCTTAAAATATCATTGGCAATGAATTCATATTGTTCGTTTGCTAGATTAAAACTATGTAATTTAATAGGTTTTGTAGCTTCTTTTCTAGTTACGATTAGCTCTTTTGGATATAGCCTTTCGTTTTTTGTAATAACCCTATTTGCAAATTCTAAAATATTGCTAACACTTCTATAGTTTTTATTAAGTGAATAAATTCTAGCATTTTTATATCTATCTTTAAAACTTCCAATTATTTCTATATTTGCCCCATTAAACGCATAAATGCTTTGGTCATAATCTCCTACGCAAAAAAGAGATTTTTTAGGGATTGCGTCTAAAATCGCACTTTGAAGATTATTTGTATCTTGATATTCATCTACTAAAACTTCATAAAAAGGCTCATTTTTATAATCATTTGTGAAAAAATCCTTAGCATTTAGCAATAAATCATCAAAATCATAATAATTATGAGCTTTTTTTTGCTCTTCGTATTCGCTTAAAACTTTGCAATAAAAATTAATATTATCGCCTTGCTCTTCATAATTAGCCTTCAAATATCCACGAAAATCATCAACTAAATTAGTATTATTAAACCTTGAATAAATATCGGCTAAATATGAATAATCAAACAAATCATCTTTATTAGGAGAATATTTTTCGTAAATACTTTTTAGCAAGGCTCTTAATTCACTATTTCGCTTAAGCTGAATATTTTTATGCTTTTTAAGATATTCAAGACTAATTGCGTGAAATGTCCCACTTACAATGCCTTTTATCTTGCTTGAGCCGAGTTTTTTTTCAAGTCTTGCTATCATTTCACGAGCGGCTTTGTTTGTAAATGTAAGTAGCATAATGCTATTTGCTTTAGCACCATCATTTAATAATTTTTCTATCCTTGCAACTATTGTGCTTGTCTTTCCTGTTCCTGCACTTGCTATTATCAAATTACTACCTAAACTAGTATTAACCGCTGCAAATTGTTCATCATTTAATCTATTCAAAACATCTCCACAAATTAAATTAAAAGCCAAAAAGTCTAGCAAAATAACCTAAAAATAAGCAAAAATTAATAAAATGGCAAAAAACACTAATTTAAGGATTATTTATGAGCGATTTTTACAATCCAAAAGAAATTGAAAAAGATTATTATGAATTTTGCAAACAAAAAGGCTATTTTGAAATAGATGGAAATAAAAACATTCAAGAAAATGGCAAAAACTTTGCAATTATGATGCCACCGCCAAATGTTACAGGTGTTTTACATATAGGACACGCACTTACATTTACCTTGCAAGACATTATTACAAGATATAAAAGAATGGATGGCTTTAAGGTGCTTTATCAACCAGGCTTAGATCACGCAGGCATTGCTACTCAAAATGTAGTTGAAAAGCAACTTTTAGCAAAAGGGATTAAAAAAGAAGAGCTAGGGCGTGAAAAATTCATAGAAAAAGTATGGGAATGGAAAGAGCAAAGCGGTGGAGCTATAGTTAAGCAAATGCAAGCACTAGGCATTACTCCTGCCTTTTCAAGACTTCGTTTTACTATGGATGAAGGGCTTCAAAATGCTGTTAAAAAAGCTTTTGTGGACCTTTATAATAAAGGCTTAATAGAGCAAAATAACAGAATGATAAACTGGTGCACAAAAGATGGAGCATTAAGTGATATTGAGGTTGAATATGAAGAAAATAAAGGCAAACTTTATCATATAAGATATTTTTTAAATGATAAGGATTATTTAGTAGTTGCAACTACTAGACCTGAGACTTATTTTGGCGATACTGCCGTAATGATAAATCCAGAAGATGAAAGATATAAGCACTTAGTTGGTAAAGAAGTTACGCTGCCTATTATAAATCGTAAAATAAAAATCATAGCTGATAGCCATGTTGATATGAGCTTTGGAACAGGAATTGTAAAAGTAACACCAGCTCATGATAATAATGACTATGAAGTAGGACTTAGACATAATTTAGAGTTTTTAACTATTTTTGATGAAAATGGAATTTTAAACGAGCATTGTGCTGAGTTTAAAGGACTTGAAAGACTTGAGGCTAGAAAAATAGTAGTTGATAAACTAAACGAATTAGGCTTTATTGAAAAAATTGAAGATTATGTAAATCAAGTTGGACATTGTTATCGTTGTAAAAATATCGTTGAGCCGTATATTTCTAAACAATGGTTTGTAAAAACCGACATTGCAACAAAAGTTATAGAAAAGGTAAATAATGGTGATGCTAAGTTTTATCCAGCTCATTGGATAAATAGCTTTAATGCTTGGCTAAGAGAATTACGCCCTTGGTGTATCAGCAGACAACTTTGGTGGGGACATCAAATTCCTGTTTATTATTGTGATGAGTGCGAACATATTCATGTAAGTGAGAGAAAGGTAGAAAAATGTGAAAAATGTGGTTGTGAGAGTATCACTCAAGATAAAGATGTGCTTGATACTTGGTTTAGCTCGGGACTTTGGGCATTTTCAACTCTAGGTTATAACAATGGCGATTTTGGTAAAGGCACTTTATGGAATGAAAGTGATATAAAAGACTTTTATCCAAATTCGCTTTTGATTACAGGCTTTGATATATTATTTTTCTGGGTATGTAGAATGCTATTTCAAAGTGAAAATGAGCTAGGCGAAATCCCATTTAAAGACATTTATCTTCACGCACTTGTAAAAGATGAAAACGGACAAAAAATGAGTAAGAGTAAAGGCAATGTAATTGACCCACTTGATAGCATTGATAAATATAGTGCTGACATTTTACGCTTTACTTTAGCACTTTTAGCCGTTCAAGGAAGAGATATAAGAATGAGTGAAGATAGAATGATTTTAGTTCGTAACTTCACAAATAAGCTTTATAATGCGGTAAATTTCTTACTACTTAAAGGTAAGGATTATAAGATACTAGATAGCTATAAAACAACACTAGGTATTTATATGAACGCAGAATTTCAAAAATGCGTAAATGAAACTCGCAAAAACTTAGATGAATATAGATTTAATGATGCTGCTATGAATATTTATAAGTTTTTATGGGATGAGTTTTGTGATTATGGAATTGAGTTTAGCAAGGCTGATGAGAGTAGTATAGATGAGCTTGCGAGCGTATTTTTAAATGCTATGAAATTGCTTAGTCCATTTATGCCATTTATTAGTGATTATTTATATCATAAATTAGGTAGCACAAGTATTTTTGAAAACGGCTCAATTATGGTAGAAAAATATCCTAAAATAAATGAAATTTCAACCACTGAAGAGCAAATTATCAAAAACTACGAGCTTTGCAAAGAAGCGATTAATAGCCTAAGAAGTATCAAAAAAACAGCAAATATTACTGATAAAAACGCTCCGGCACAAATTATAAGCGAACATAAATTTGATGAATATTATCTAAAACTAATAGCAAAATTAGCTAAAGTAGGAGAATTAAGCCAAGATGAAAATCCTAAAGAAAGCTTTAGTGTAAATGTTAGCACGAACCTAAAAACCGCTATTTTTGTAGATAGCAAAGCACTTGATGAAATGAAAGCTAAGTTAGAAAATAGATATAAAAAAGTTCTAGCAGAATACGAAAAGCTAAACAAAATGCTAAGTAATGAAAAATTCGTAGCTAACGCACCAACACAAGTTGTAGAACAAAACAAAATTGCTATGCAAAAAGCTGAAAACGAATTAAATGAAATAAAAGCTGAATTAAATAACATAGGATAAATTATGAATGAATATATCTTAAAAATCACTTGCCCTGATAAAAAAGGGCTTGTGGCTATTATCTCAAATGAGATTTATAAGGCGGGATTTAATATAGAAAGCAATAATGAATTTGTAAATAGCGATACAAATTCTTTTTATTTTCTAGCGATTTTAAGCTCAAGTGAGAGTGTAAAAGATGATTTTATAAATAATTTAAAACAGATTTTAACAGACGCACAAATCACATTTAGCCCAAAAAGAAAGAAAAACATAATAATCCTAGCATCAAAAGAACTTCATTGTTTAGGGGATTTGCTACTTGCAAACTATGAAGATGAACTAAATGCGAATATCTTAAAAGTTATGGCAAATCACGATTTAAGCGATTTTGTGAAAAGATTTGATATAGATTTTAGCCTAATTGATACTAGCAAAGATAAAGAACTTTACGAGCAAGATATAATTCAAGAGATTAAAAAATACAATGTTGATTATATAGTATTAGCAAAATATATGCGGATTTTAAGCCCAAATTTTGTAAATACTTTTAAAGATAAAATCATCAATATTCATCATTCTTTTTTACCTGCATTTATCGGTGCAAATCCATATCTACAAGCTTATGAGCGTGGGGTTAAAATCATAGGAGCAAGTGCGCATTTTGTAACGGATAATTTAGATGAAGGACCTATCATTTTTCAAGACATAGTTAGAGTAAATCACACTTATAATTCAAAAGATTTAAGAAAAGCAGGTAAAAAAATAGAAACTCTAGTGCTAAGAAATGCCCTTGAAAAAGTGTTTGATGATAAAGTATTTATTGCAGGTAATAAAACAATTATATTTTAAAAAAAATTGAAAATACAATTAGGGTTTAAGTTTTTAAGCCTTAATTTTATTAAACTCCTTAGCTTATCAAACACATATAATAATTTTTGATTAGTTTTAAAATTATGCTAATTTTACGATTTTAAATTCTTTTAATCTAAACTTTTTTATCGTATAAATTCTCGCCATTTTTATAGGCTAAAAATATAGCCAACAAATCTCTTTCATTTTTGATTTCAGTTTTATTTAATTTGCTTAAAATCTCTTCCATACTTTCACGAATATTATCACTTTTCACTTCTATGGGTTTAAACTCATCTTTTTTAAGCTCTTCGCTAGTTTCTTCTATATTATCTTTTAGATTTTCTTGCTTAAGTTCGTTTATACGCTTTAAGTATTTTTGCTTAAATTCATTCACGCTAATATCACTTGCAAAAAGCTCTTTAATCTCATAATCATAATTAGCAGTACAATCGTTGTTTAAGGCATTTTCTTTTAAAAATGCCTTAATATCCTTTGCCTCATCATCGTTTTGAAAAAGCTTAGAAATAAACATTTCAGGATGAAGCCTAGCATAACCAAAATCTCGCATATAAACATAAAATATAGAAATATCACTAATATTTGTCGATGCATTATTGTTACTTATATTATTGTTTTCTTGACTATCATTTTGACCTTTAAATAAAGCGATATTACTTAATTCTTTTAAGTATTTATTCTCTTCTTCTGGTGTTTTTGCTTTTTGATAATCTTTATAAGCTTCATTCCAATTTCTTAGATTTAAATCATTAAAATTAATTTTCATTTTTTACTCTTTTGATAAAAATTAAGATTTTTAAATTCTTTTATTTTAAACCCTTTTATCATATAAATTCTCGCCATTTTTATAGGCTAAAAATATAGCCAACAAATCTCTTTCATCTTTAATATTTTGAATATTAATTTTGCTAAGTATTTCTTCCATACTTTCACGAGTGCTAGTGCCTTTTACTTCTATGGCTTCGTAAGGTTTTTCTTTAGTTTGTTCTTCTTTTTCTTCTTGTTTAATTTCTTCTTTAGATTGTGATATTTTTAAATCTTCATCTGTATTAGAAAAAATACTTTTCATTAATTTATTTTTTTCTTCATTACTTATGTTATCTGAAGTTAATTTATCTAAATTTTTAAAAAGTTTATTTAGAGTTTTTACCAATTCTTCTGTATCAATTTCTGGAGATTTCTCCAATTCCAACCTTATATGCTTTACAACATCAGGGTCTAACGCTCCATACATACCATAAGTTAGCTTATCACGAAGACCTAAATTATTGTCATATAATGGTTTATAGGTCGGATCGTTTTCTAGCTTTTGCTGAGCTAGTTTTAGATATTCTAAACTAGCCCCATCATTTGCTTTATTTTGTGAATTTTTATTATTAAGCGTATTTGCATAAGTATTTGAAAAATTATTTACTCCATTAACCATCATAACAAATCCCTATACTTTCATATCAAATAAACTTATATTTTTTTGGCTGTATTGTAAAGCCACTTGCAAAAACTCTTCAAATGTTTCATAACTATCTATATCTTTAGGAGCTTTTAGATTTTTACCACTTAGCATTTCATATAATAATTTTTGATATCGCTTCATAATACTTTCAAATTCTTTACCATCAAACCCATCTACATTTTGTAATTTTAATGAGCTAAGTTCTTTTGGTAAAGCTCCATAATTTAACCTATCCATAGGAGTAAATCTATCCTCTCCTATTTGCTTAGCATAATCAGTTCGCTCACCTTCTACCAAAAAATAATTACTACTAAGAGCTGCAATTAGTAAGCCACCTTTTGTGTATTCGCTGTTTTCTGTTTTATAATGTTCTTCATGTGGATTCCAGCAAACTGAAGCAGAGTTTCTAAGCCATTTAGCGTAAATATTATCATCTCGTGTTTCATAATAATTAAAAACATTACCATCTGCACCAAAAATGGTTGATAATGAGTATGTGTCTTTGTGCTTTGAAAAAACATTAGAAAACTCTTTAGATTTAAAATAATTATTAAATTTGTCATCATTATCAAATATTTGAGTAACTTCTAAGGTGCTTTTTCTCATTTCATATAAATGTGGGGTGTTTGACAAAGTATCTTTAGAAAAACTATCGTTTAAGTTTAAAAATTCATCTCCTACAACTTGTCTTACAACATTATAAGCATTACCAACGCTTTTTGCTATATCAATTGATTTACAAATTTTATAAAGTGATATTGCATTTTCATTATGTTCTATTAAAGATTTTAAACTATCGCTATGTATTTTAAAATCTTCAGCAATTCCTGCTGCTTTGTTAAAATCACTTGTAAAAAAGCCATCTTTATCAATTCCGTATCCTAAAACAACTCCTACCTTTTTATCATCTGCTTTATTGTCTACTTTTTTAATCTCGTTATTTGTTTCTTTTTTGCTTATATTAGTTATTTGATATGTTGAATAAGAATTTATTTTCATAATTATTCCTTTATTTTAAACTCTTTTATCATATAAATTCTTGCTATCTTTATATGCCATTACAATAGCTAATAAATCTCTTTCATCTTTTACTTTGCGTGGGTCAATCTTACTTAAAATCTCTTCCATACTTTCACGAGTGCTTGTACCTTTTACTTCTATGGGTTTTCTTTTTATATTCTCATCTTTTTCGGAATTTTCTTGTAAATATTTCTCTCCAAAATGTTTTTCATAACCATTTTGCTC
Source organism: Campylobacter sp. RM12647 (assembly GCF_020138135.1). NCBI lineage: Bacteria > Pseudomonadati > Campylobacterota > Epsilonproteobacteria > Campylobacterales > Campylobacteraceae > Campylobacter > Campylobacter sp. RM12647. Next base: position 33,057 of record NZ_JACGAS010000007.1, read on the forward strand.
TTTGTATAAATCAACTTCTAATTTTAAAGCCAAATAACCGATTTTAAACTCATCTAAATCATCAAGAGCAAATAAATCCATAAGCCTATCCATAAAGCCACCGCTCCCACAAAAAACATCTCCTAGCTTTATATTGCCTTGAGAAAATCTGCTTAGATAAAACTCAGGCACGCTAGTATCTCCAAAATTTGTATCATTAGTAGCAAATCTAACGCCCACAATCTCGTTTTGCTTTAAAAACTCTAAAAGTTTTAAATCGTTTTTAATAAATGCTTGATTATAAATATTATTAGCTTTTGTATTTATTTGTAAAGCGTCTAACTTAGAAAGAGCCTTTTTGTCATCGTTTTCGTTGAAAAATGCAGGGTGTAAAGAATTAATCACTTTTACCATTTCTTCAGCTCCGACACTCTTGCCCGTTTCTATCCAGTATTCTCGCTCTTTTTTATTCATTCCATAAAAAAGCATACCTTCCATAAACTCGCTTTCAAGCATAGCGTGAAGCTCTGGATGCTTAGATTTATTTACACCCAAAAGTATTCTTTGTGTATTATTTGGCTCATAAGTTCCACATTCATCTTGTGGAACATCTTTTAATAAATTCATAACTTGCTCTTTTATATTATCTTTAGGAGTTTGAGTGGTTGGAATTTGATTTTTAATATTTGTTTGATAATTTATATAATTGTTATTTGTTATTTGCATTTTAAACCCCCGTTATTTTTCTATATCGGTAAGTTTAAAAAAATATTAATAGATATTTAATTTATATCTGAACTCTTTTATAAAATTTTTAGCTTTAATTCTTATTCATATAAAATATTAATCTATATTCATTTTAACAATTTTATAAATTTTCTTTATTTTAAACTCTTTTATCATATAAATTCTCGCCATTTTTATAGGCTAAAAATATAGCTAATAAATCTCTTTCATCTTTAATATTTTGAATATTAATTTTGCTAAGTATTTCTTCCATACTTTCACGAGTGCTTGTGCCTTTTACTTCTATGGCTTCGAATGGTTTTTTATCTTCGGTTTTGTCTTTTTTATCTTCAACTTTTTCATCATTTTCATTTATGCTAGATATTTCATCACTTGGCTTTGGATTTTTGCTATCTTGAATATTTTCACTATTTTGAATATTTTCATGCTCTTTGCCTTGTTTTATCTCATCAATTCTTGCTAGATATCTTTGCTTAAACTCATCTTCGCTAATATTTCTTGCATTAAATAGCTTTGCTATTATTACATCTTGATTCCATTTATAATCTCCTAAGCTATCAGAATGCTCCTTTAAAAAATCCTTTAAATCTTTTTGCACATCTTGATTTGCTTCAGGACTAAAGGCTCTTTCATAAATTGTATTCGTATACATATCGCCATATAAAGCATCTTGATGTTCAAGTAACATATAAATAACCATACTTTGAATTTTTGCTTCATTGCTATTAGTTGGGTAATTAAAATCCAAGCTATCGTGAGTATCGGGGTAAAACATTTTAATAAAATCATCATATCTTTTTGCATTTTCTTTATTTTCAAGTCTTCCTTGAACTAATGCTTGATTATTATTTGGCTTTTGTAATGGTAAGTTATAATTATTTGAACTAATTTTCATATTTTATCCCTTTAAAATAATTTAATAATTAGTAAATATATTAATTAAATATAACTAAATATAACTTTAAAAAGATTAAGTAGCAAAACTTAATTTAAACTAACGATTAAAAAAAATTAGATAAATTCAGCAAAAAATTATCTAAAAGAGTTTTATTATGAGTTTTATGGAAATTGTTATTATTTTAATAGTTGCTGTTTTGGTTTTAGGACCTGAAAAACTACCTGGCACTATAGTTGAAATCGCAAAATTATTAAAGGCTGTTAAAAAACAAATTAACGAAGCTAAATCAAGTATAGAAAACGAAATCAATATTAGCGAATTAAAAGATGAAGCTAGAAAATATAAAGAAGAAATCACAAAAGCAAATGATAGTATCAGAAAAAAACTAAGCTTTGAAGAATTTGATGAGATTAAAAATACTTTAAGTGATTTTGAAAAAGACGCACAAAATGCTTTAAATAGCACTATTGATAGTGTAAAAAATACAGAAAACTCAAATCAAAATTCAAATTCTACAGAAGAAAAAAATATAAATACAGAAGAAAAGCAACTTAGCAAAAGAGAACAATTTTTAAAAGAAAAGAGCGAAAATGTTTGAAGAATTAAAACCACATTTAGTTGAACTTAGAAAAAGATTATTTATTAGTGTAGTTGCTTTGATTTTAGCTTTTTTTGTATGTTTTGTATTTTGGAAACCAATACTGCATTTTATTTGTGTTCCACTTATGAATGTATTGCCTGAAGGCTCTGAAATTATATTTTATAAACCACAAGAGAATTTCTTCACTGCTATGCAAGTGTCTTTATTTGCAGCATTTCTTGTAGCATTGCCTATAATTTTGTGGCAAGCTTGGAAATTTGTTGAACCAGGTTTATATGAAAATGAAAAAAGATTTGTAGTGCCTTTTGTATTTAGCGCTACTATTATGTTTTTGATTGGTGCGGCGTTTTGCTATTATTTAGTAGTTCCTATTGCTTTTGATTTTTTAATCAATTTTAGCGGTGGAGAATATAAGGCTATGCCTTCAATTTCTGAATATGTGAGTTTTTTTACAAAATTAGTAATTGCATTTGGATTAGGATATGAATTACCTGTTGCTATATTTTTCTTAGCAAAAATTGGTCTTGTAACTGAAAAAACTCTTATTAGAAATTTTAGAGTTGCTATATTAATTATTTTTATATTCGCAGCAATTATGACCCCGCCTGATGTATTTTCGCAATTTTTAATGGCAATTCCTTTAATTGGGCTTTATGCTATTTCAATTTATATTGCTAAAGTAGTAAATCCAGCTGACCCTGATATAGATAGCGAAGATGATGAAAAAGAATTATTAGAAGATAAAAATGCTTGATAATTTACTAAGTTCTTATGATTATGATTTGCCAGAAGAATTAATAGCAAAATACCCTGCAAATCCTGCTGATAGTGCAAAACTATTAGTATATGAAAAAAATAGTGGAAAAATTACTCATAGTGTATTTTATGAATTAGCTAATTTTTTGCCTGAATGTGCTTTGATTTTTAATGATACTAAAGTATTTAAAGCTAGATTTTATGGCAATAAAATTAGTGGTGCAAAATGTGAATTATTTATAAATAAAATTCTAGCAAATGATGAGTTTTTAGTGCAAATTAGGGGTAAAGTTAAAGAAGATGATATTTTAATTTTTCAAGATAATTTAAACGCAAAAATATTAAAGCTAAACACAGATGGCACCAGAATTGTGAAATTTTGCAAAAACAATGAAGTTTTAAAAACCGATGAAGTTTTAACAATTAGCGAAAAAATCGGACATATTCCACTACCACCATATCTTAAAAGAATGGATAATTTAGATGATGAGATAAATTATCAAAGTGTGTTTGCTAAAAATATTGGAGCTGTTGCAGCACCTACTGCGTCATTGCATTTTACGAATAGAGTTTTAGATAGTCTAAAAGATAAAAAAAGCGCTTATATTACTTTACATGTTGGTGCAGGAACTTTTGCTAGTGTAGAATGTGAAAACATACAAGAACATAAAATGCATAGCGAATACTTTAATCTAAGCGATGAAGCAATAAAATTAATTAATAGTGATATACCTATTTTAGGGGTTGGCACAACTGCTACAAGAACAATAGAGTATTATGCAAGGACAAAAAAAAGTAGTGGTGAATGTGATTTGTTTTTAAACCCATCTAATAGACCAATTAGACAAAATTATTTATTAACAAATTTTCATTTGCCAAAATCAACTTTAATTATGTTAGTAGCTAGTTTTATAGGTAGGCAAAATACTTTAAAACTTTATGAAGAAGCTATTAAAAATAAATATAAATTTTACTCATACGGCGATGCAATGCTTATTATTTGAAAGGAAAATATGAAAAAATTATTATTAATTTTAATCTCAACCTATCTATTTGCAGATTCTAAAATAGATTTTTCTGATAAAGATACAATACTTTTATTTGTAGTTTTAGGTGGCTTAATAGTTTTATTATTAGCTTATATTTACAAGCTAAAAATGAAATTAAAAACTAAAAAAGTAAAAATGTTTAGTGTTAGCGATGAAGCAGAATTTGAAAGTGAAAGTTTTGAAAAATCATCTTTATATTTTGATTTACAAGAAGTATTTTTGTATTTTTTCAAAACGCTAAATTACGAAGCTAGTGTTAAAAATAATATATTTTTAGTTAGACAAGATATGTTATATCTAAACGATAACAATGAAAAATGTATGCCAAATAGGTATTTTTATGGAGATTATACAAATATTATCAATGCTATTTGGGCTGCTGCTGATTTGATTAATCAAAATGTAGAAAATGAAACCATATTTATTGATATTGGAATTATGAATAATATGCAAAATAGAACTCTTTTATGCGTTGATATTGGAGTTTGTGGGGTTGTTGATGATAAAAAAACTGAACTATTTAAAAGCTTTACTAATCCTAAAAAATTATCTATTTCAGAACAATTACATAAATTTAGTGGATATATGAAAAAAATTGATGGTTCTAGCTATGCCTTTAAGGATACAAATGAAAGAATTAATCACGCAATCTGTCTTAGTATCCCAATACTAATCAATGATAAAGAAAATAATTTACCAGATGTAACTCCAAAAGATAGATTAAGTGTTTTAATAGTTCATAACAATATTGACATATCAAAAACAATCACTGCAAATCTTGAAAGCTATGAAATAAACTGCATTCAAAACCAATCAAGTAATGGTCTTTTAGAAAAAATTGAAGATGGGGTAAATTGCGCTTATAGAGCTGTTTTATTAGACGCAAATCTAATTAATACTTTTAATGAATATGATTTAAATCGTTTAGTAAAAGCACAAGATGAATATTGCTTTAAATTAATTCTTATACTAAATAATCATAAAATAACACCTAATATTGAAAAGATTATTCAAGAAGTAGATTTCCTACCATTACCATATACAATTGATAATATTCGCTCAATTGTAAATATCATAAAAACTCAACAAGAAAAATTATTAAGCTAATTTATTAATTAGCTTAATTTTATAGTTTTAATTAATTTAGCTGGAACTCCTGCTACTATTTGAAATTCTTCAACATCTTTAGTAACCACCGCACCAGCTGCTATTATTGAGCCTTTTTTAATTTTTACTCCGCTAAGTATTGTGGCATTTGAACCAATCCAAACATTATCTTCTATTGTTATTGGCTTTAATACCATATCAGAGCGTTTAAATGGATTGATATCGTGATTTATAGTAGCTAATACTACATTATGCCCTATTAAAACATTATTTCCAATATAAATTCCACCTTGGTCTTGAAATTTACAACCGCTATTTATAAATACATTTTTGCCTACTGAAATATTTTTACCGCAATCCGTATTAAAAGGTGGAAATAAAGTAAAACTTTCATCTACTTCTTTACCAATTAATTGAGAAAATAATTTATTTAATTCTTCTGGTTCATTATAAGTATTGTTAATTTTAAAAGTTATTTTCATAGCTTCTTTAGCTTGTTTAAGCATAAGTTTATGCTCAATAGAATTTGCTTTTACATACTTAATCATAATTAATCCTTATTTTTAACATAAAACCTAGCATTAATTTTGCCATTACCTAAAAGCCTTTTTAACTCATCTTTATTAATGCCATAAATTGTTCCTAATTTAGTAAAACTCCAAGAATTATTATCATAATAAATTACTATATTATTAGCATTATATAAAATCAAATCAAGTGCTTTAGCTTGAAAATATTTATCATTAGTAGGAAGATTTTTATCAATTCTTCCTACCTTTTCAAACCCACCATAATCATTCATTAAAACATTCAAATCAGACTTTTGTAATACTTCATAAAGAGCAGTTGATGATGAATTGCTTTCTAATTTTATTCTTAATTCTTGATTATTTATTTCAACATATATTTCATCATTGCTAAATCCATTTAACACACAAAAAGCTCCTAAACCAATAAAAATGCTAAAAACTTTTCTTAAGTATATGAATAATTTCATCTTTATTAAGCTCCTTATAACCACCATTTAAGATGAATACATTATTAGCAATATCTTCAATCAAGCTTTCATCTACTAATAAATCTTTTATATTCATACAAAGATCTAGCTCACTCATCCAATCTCTCATAGCAAATAGTCCTAATTTAGCTATTTCTTCATCGCTTTTATTATCTTTTATATCCCAGACATTAATAGCAAACCTTTTAAATTTATCAATATTATAAGGCATTATATATTCATAATACGCCAAACTAATAGCACTTAAAGTAGCTCCGTGCGTTGCATTGGTAAAGCCACCAATAGCCTGACCTATCATATGAACCATCCAATCTCCATTTTTACCACAATGAAGCATAGTATTTAATGCTAGAGTACTTGCCCACATAATATCGCTTCTAGCCTTATAATCATTAGGATTTTTGTTTGCAATCTTGCTTGATGAGATTATTGAACGCATAAGCCCTTCTGCTAAATAATCGCTCACATTATCATCTTCTTTTGAAAAATATTGCTCTAAAATATGGTTAAACGCATCATAAATTCCATTTATCATTTGGTATTTGCTAAGACTTAAAGTGTATTTAGGATTTAATATAGAAAACTTAGGAAATACTCTTTTATCATTAAAAACTTTTCCTATTTTTTGATGAGTTTTTTCATTTGTAATTACACTACCACCATTCATTTCAGAGCCTGTCCCACACATTGTCAAAATACAACCTAGCGAAACTACATCACAATTTGGCTCAAGTTGATTTATAAAATACCTATCCCAATAATCATCGCTTGAGTTTATACTAACTGCTAAAGCTTTTGTATAATCACAAACAGAACCGCCACCTAAAGCTAATAAAAAATCAGCTTTATGCTCTCTTGCTATCTTTACACCTGAGTTTAATTTTTCTAAAGTAGGATTTGGCATAACACCATCAATATATGCTACATTTTTGCCTAATTTATCTAGTATTTTTACAATTTGGTTAAAAATACCATTTTTATGCACCGAACCGCAACCATAAACCAAAACAATATTTTTACCATATTTACTTAGTTCAAATTCTAAAGATTGCTCTACTTCATCAGTAAAATAAATCTTAGTTGGATTGTGAAAAATAAAATTATTCATAAAAAATCTCCTTGTTTTAAAAGTAAAATAATTTTATTTATTTTTAGTAGAAATATCAAATACTTATAATATATAATTAATTATAAAAATTAATTATTTCTAAGGAATATTATGGAAATTAGAGTTTTAAAATATTTTATAGAATCTGCAAAATTGCAAAACATAACTAAAGCAGCTAATAAATTAAATCTTACTCAACCAAATCTATCAAGACAATTAAAAGATTTAGAAACAAAATTAGGGCAAAAACTTTTTATTAGGACAAATTATAAAATTATTCTCACAAAAGAAGGAGAAATGCTTTATAAAAGAGCTTGTGATATTTTAGATTTAGTTGATAAAACCGAGCAAGAATTTAAAAATTTAAAAGATTTTAATGGTGGAGATGTTTATATAGGCTGTGCTGAGTCAATTGGAATAGCCAAAATAGCAAAAACTGCTAAAAAACTACAAAATAAAAATTTTAAGTTTCATATATTTAGTGGAAACTATGAAAATGTGGTAAATAAATTACAAAATTCTTTAATAGATTTTGCCGTTGTAGTTCAAGAATTTGATATTAGCAATTTTAGTTATTTAGATTTAAATCATAGTGATACTTGGGGGATTATTATGAAAAATACTTCAAAATACGCTAAGCAAAAAGACATAAGCATAAATGATTTATTTCAAATGCCACTTATAGTATCAAGACAAGGTTTTACGCAAGAAATGCCAAATGTTTTAAGACAAAATCAAGATAAGCTAAATATAGTAGCTACTTATGATTTATTATACAATGCTGCAATTTTTGTTAAAGAAGATATTGGATACGCTTTATCTCTTGATAAATTAATTAATACTAATGATGATTTATGTTTTAAGCCTATAAACCCATTAATTACTTCTAATTTAAGGTTAATTTGGATTGATGATAAATTAAGTGATGTTGCGAGAATTTTTTTAAAAGAATTGCAAAAAGACTTAAAAAACTAATTTGAAATTCCTAAGAATTTCAAATTATATTTATTTATTTATTTATTTATTTATTTATTTATTTATTTATTTATTTATTTATTTTCTTCCATAGCTCTTGCTACTTCTTCTGAACTTTGTTTGATTTTATTCATACATTCATTTGCAGTATTTGCTAACACAACACTATCATTTACTTGAGCTATGCTTTTATTTATACTCTCAACAACATTAGCACTAACATTTCTAATAGAATTAATTGTTAAAGTAATTTCATTAATTGATGTTGCAGTCCTTTCAGCAAGTTTTCTAACCTCATCAGCAACCACAGCAAAACCACGACCATGCTCGCCAGCACGAGCAGCTTCAATAGCAGCATTTAATGCTAATAAATTAGTTTGCTCTGCAATATCTTTAATAGTTTGAATAACAGATACAATCTCATCTGATTGAGTATTTAACGAATTAACCAATTCACTACTTTCATTCATAATTTCTGCTATTTCTTGGACATTTTGCACGGTTTTAGCAATAACTTTACTACCTTCATTTGTGCTTTCATCATTTTTTTGTGCTAACTCGCTTACGATTTTATTTTTATTCAAATCTCTTATTACTTGCTCACTAACATCGCTTGCAAATTTAATTACCTTATAAACCTTACCTTCGGCATTATAAACAGGATTGTAACTTGCTTCTAAATATACAGGATTATTATCTTTTGTATATCTTATAAATTGACCTGATTGAAAATGTCCGCTTCTTAAATCTTCCCAAAATTTTCTATAATCACTACTTTTTACATATTCACTATCACAAAACATAGAATGATGTTTGCCTATAATTTCGCTTTTTCTGTAATTTAATGTATTTAAAAAATTATCATTTGCATCAAGTATTTCCCCGTTTGGAGTGAATTCAATTAAAGCCATAGACTTACTTGCTGCATTAATTGTGTTTTTTAAGTCCAACAATTCATTTTCATGCTCTGTAATATCAGCAGCAAACTTAATTACTTTATAAACTTGATTTTGCTCATCTACTATTGGTAAATAATTTGCTTCTAAATAAACTACTTGACCATCTTTTGCAAATCTTTTAAACTGACCACTTTGTGGAATATTTCTTGATAATTCTTGCCAAAAGATTGAATAATCACTTGAATTAACATAATGTTTATCACAAAATATTCTATGATGCTTACCTTTTATCTCTGCTAGTGTATATTTTGTAGCTTTTAAAAAATGCTCATTTGCATCAACAATATTTCCTTTAGTATCAAATTCTATAATCGCCATTTCTTTATAAATAGCTTTTAAAATAGCTTCTTTATCTTTTAACTCGTTAATAATCTTGTCTTGTATTTCTTTATTATTTTTAAAAAACATTAAATTACTCCTAATTTTAAAAAAAGGAGCGATTATAAATAATTTTATTTAAAAAAGTATTAATAGTTTAAATTAAAGCAAATAATTAATCCAAATCAATGAAAAATTAATTTGGATTAATCTAAAAAATCAACAAATTACAATCACATTAAATTATCATCAATATATTTATCAACATATTTTTCTTTTATTGCAAATATTTCTTCTTTACAAGCAAAAAATGCTTCAACCACTTTAGGGTCAAATTGAAAACCTGAATTATCACTAATATATTTGCAAACTTCATCAAGTGGCCAAGCTTTTTTATAACATCTATCACTTGCAAGTGCGTCAAAAACATCAGCTAAAGAAACAATTCTTGCATAAATATGAATATCATCACCTTTTTTACCCATTGGATAACCGCCACCTGCATATTTTTCGTGATGCTCGTGAGCGATGATTGCTGCTGCTTCCATAATTTTGCCTTTAAATCTATGCAACATTTCATATCCTATTTGTGCGTGTTTTTGCATAGTTTTAAATTCTTTTTCATCAAGTCTTCCAGGTTTATTTAAAATAGCATCAGGAATTCCAATTTTACCAATATCGTGAGTTGGAGCACCATAACTAATTAGCGTTACTTCTTCTTCACTTAATCCCATTTGTCTTGCTATGGCTTCGCTTATTTTACCTACTCTTTTTACATGATTTCCAGTTTCTTCACTTTTGCTCTCAACCATTTCAGCTATTGAATAAATTAAATCTTTTTGAGCATTTAAAATATCTTCTTGGAATTTCATTCCTTCATAAATCTTACCTGAATAATCAGCTGCAATTCTTAGATAATCTAAATCATCTTTATCAAAATTATTATTAATATCTGTAAGTTTATTTAAAGCTTGGAATACCCCAATAACTTCATGCTCACTATTTAAAATAGGCATAGCTAAAATTGATTTAGTGCTATATTTTGTTCTCTCATCATTTGAGCTATCAAAATACGGATTGCTTTTTGGATTATTTTCTAAAATAGCTTCTTTTGTCTCAATTGCACGACCTACTATTCCTTTACCAAAAGGAACTCTAATCTCACCTACTCCATCAGCGTGTAAGGTATAATATTCTTTTCTTTCATTATCAATAAACCATACACTACATCTATCAGCTTGAATGTTTTGTTTAACCATTTCGCCTAAGGTATTTAGGTTGGCTTTAGAATCAGAGTTTTTAGAAATTTGAGAAAAGCATTCAAGTATGGTTTCTAGTTTTTGTTCTTGGTCTAAATTATGTCTTTTCAATACATTTATCATATCACTTTGATAATTTGTATTAAATTGCATAAATGAACCATTTTTAATAATCATTCCATAATCTTTTAAGATATTAAATTCTCTTAATTCTTCTTCTATTTTATCTTTAAAGCAATATTTAATGTGATATACATGGAAAATCACATCATCTCTTACTTGCTCTTGTATTTTTTTTAATAATTTTGGAGTTAAGTGTTTTGAATCTTGTGCTAATTTTTCTAAACTTGAATCAAAACTAACATCAGCAATTACTTGTCTTATATCAGTTCTCTTATTGATTAATTCCACTATATCATCGTGATAATAAGTATCTGAAGTAAAATATATACTATCTTTATCATAGCTTAAAATAAAGCCAAAACTACCTTCAGTGTGATAGCTCTTAACTGGCTCTATTGTTATATCATCTATTAATAATTTATCTCCTACATTAATTTCTTTATAAACTATAGCAGGACTTCCATTTGGCAATTTTATCTTTGCAAAATCAGGCCAAATTTTATTGTTAAAAAAATGCTCTTTAAGATTATCTATACTTTCTTTACTAGCATATATACAAATACTATCTTGAAGTTTTAAAAAATAATTATCAACATATAAAGCAATAGCACAAATATGGTCTAAATGAGTGTGAGAAATAAAAACATGCTTTATAAAATTATCATCAGTTGGTTTTGGTAAAAATCCCGCATCAATTACACCATTTAAACTAAATTGAATGCAAGTTAAATTATCACTTAAATATTTGCTAACCGAAGAACCTTCAAAAACTATTCTATGTGTGTTAAAAATATTCATATTAATCCTTATTAAATACACTTGAAAACGCTATAAAAGGTTTGCAAGAAAAATTGGGCGTATTATAATTCAATTTTTGTTTATCAAGCCCTAACATTAATCCACCACTTTGATTTATTAAAAAATCCCCAGCAGCTAAATCCCAAGAATTGAGCCTTTCGTATCTTAAATATACATCAGCATCACCTTCTAATAAAGCACAAAACTTTAATGCAGAGCCTATATTTAATGCCGAGTATCCGTAGCTAAATGGAATTTTACTATTATTTATATCTTGTTCTTTTCTTAAAGATACTAAAGCTTTATTTGATTCTTTTTTAACTTTATTTAGGATTTCTTGATTTTTATAAACTGGCATATTTTTAGCTGAATAATACAAATTCTTATTGCAAACATCATAAATTACACCTAAAATTGGTCTTGTATCTTCAATCAAGCTAATACAAACGCAAAAATTTTTTCTATTTTTTAAATAGTTATTAGTGCCATCAAGTGGGTCAATTAGCCAAAATAAAGATTTTTTTCTTTTTTCATAATCTAAAATCTGTTCTTCAGAACATATATTAATTTTACTTTTTCCTAAAATATCAAATATGATTTCATTAGCTTTTAAATCAGCTGAACTAACTAAAGTTCCATCTGGTTTTGTATTAATTAAAGGGTGTTTTATATCAATTATTTCATCTCCAGCAATTCTTGCTGCTCTTTTAGCAAGAGTTAATAACTCTTGCATTATTTTTCCTTAATCCAAGTCTGACTTCTTCCTATTAAAGAAAATCCAACATATCCTCTTAAAATTAATTTATCATCTTTAAAAGTTGCATTTGCTCTATATAATTTACCACTTTCTGGATCAATTATATAACCACTTTTATAAGAATTTTCACCATCTTTTTTTAATTTATAAAGCAATGGCGCACCTACTATTTTCATCTTTCTAGCATCTTCTGCATAAGTAAAATAATCATAAGTTTTTTCACAAGATTTACAAAGTTCATCATCGCCATATTCAAACAATTTAACAACTTTGCCAAATAATTCATTATTTTCTTCATAAATATGCCATCTAGCAGTTTTTTTACCATTTTCATCAATACTTATATAATTACCATAATCCTTAGCTAATAAACTACCTAATAATCCTAAACATAAAAATATTTTTTTCATTAAATTAAAGCCTTTTAAAATTTTTTGATTTTGGGTTTATTATATCATCACTTATATTTACAAAATCTTTATTTTTGTATGCAATAACCCCTGCTCTTGCTATCATTAAAGCATTATCAGAACAATATTTAAGCGGAGCTAACAATAATTGCATATTATTTTTTTTACAAATTTCATCTAATTTAGACCTAAGCAATAAATTAGCACTTGCACCACCAACTACGCCTAATGCTTTATAATTTTTATTATGTAAAACTATGTTTAATTTATTAATTATATGTTTACAAGCAATTCTTTGAAATGCTGCTGCTATATTTGCTTTTTGAGTATCTAAAGTATTATTTGCTATACAATCATTAATAGCTAATCTCACTTGATTTTTAATACCCGAAAATGAATACTCAAGCCTACTTTTACTTGGGATTGGTAAAGAAAACTCATAAGTATTATTGCGTTCATTTTTTGCTAATTCTTCAATAAATACCCCACCAGGATAACCAAGTCCTAGCATTTTTGCAACTTTATCAAAACTCTCTCCAAAACTATCATCACTTGTAGTTGCTATTAAATTTATATCATATTCTTTAGTAATCTCAAGTATCATGGTATGACCGCCACTTACAAGCAAAACTAAAAAATCATTCATTATTTCTTTATCTAAAAATAAAGAACAAATATGACCTTTTAAATGATTTATCGCAATTAATGGTATATTTAAAGCCACACTTAAAGCCTTAGCCATTGCAACTCCACTTTGAAGAGATACTGATAATCCTGGCTCATTAGTAACTGCAATTGCCTTTAATTCGTTTAAAAAAGGCTTGGTTTTAGCTAATATTTTAGGTAAAGCTTCAGTATGTAGCCTTGATGCAAGTTCAGGTACAACTCCACCAAATTCATTATGCTCATCTTGAGATATTTTTTCATAAAATAAACATTCATAAGTATTTACATCAATAACTGCGATGCTTGAATCATCGCAGCTACTTTCTATTGCTAAAAGTAATTCTCTCATTTTGGCTTAATCATATTTGCAGGAACTACAAATTTATCAAAATCTTCTTCACTAACTAAGCCTAATTCTAAGCAAGATTCTTTTAGGCTAATTCCTTTTTTGTGAGCATTTTTTGCAACTTTTGCTGCATTTTCATAGCCAATATGTGGATTTAGTGCAGTTACTAGCATTAAAGAATTATTTAAATTATAAGTAATTTTATCAATATTTGGAGTAATTCCTATAGCACAATTATCATTAAAACTAATCATACCATCAGCTAATAATCTTAAACTTTGTAAGAAATTATAAATAATCACAGGCTTAAATACATTTAGCTCAAAATTACCTTGAGAAGCTGCAAAACCAATTGCCGCATCATTTCCCATTACTTGAACGCTAAGCATTGTTAAAGCTTCACTTTGAGTAGGATTTACTTTACCTGGCATAATTGAGCTACCTGGCTCATTTTCAGGAATACTAAGCTCTCCTAAACCACATCTAGGACCACTTGCAAGCCATCTAATATCGTTTGCTATTTTCATTAAATTTGCTGCAAGAGCTTTAAATGCTCCGTGTAAAAATACTAAAGCATCGTGGCTTGTAAGTCCGTGGAATTTGTTTGGGCTACTTATAAATTTAGTGCCTAAAAGTTCGCTTAATTTTGCTGATACTTTTTCACTAAGTTCTGGATGAGCATTAATTCCAGTTCCAACAGCTGTTCCGCCAATTGTTAGCTCTCTTACATCTTCAAGCGCTTTTAAAATATGTCTTTTTGAGCTTTGTAACATATATACATATCCACTAAATTCTTGACCTAAAGTAAGTGGGGTTGCATCTTGCAAGTGAGTTCTTCCGATTTTAATTATATTTTCAAATTCTTTTGCTTTTTTATCTAGTGTTTTTTCTAGAATTTCTAATGCAGGAATTAAAGTCCTTTCAGTTTCTAAAACTGCAACTATATGCATTGCAGTTGGGAATGTGTCATTTGAGCTTTGGCTCATATTTACATGGTCGTTTGGATGGACTATTTTTTCTTTAGTAAAATCCATTCCACTAAGTTTAGTAGCAAGATTTGCTATAACTTCATTTAGGTTCATATTTGTTTGTGTGCCTGAACCTGTTTGCCATATAGCAAGTGGGAATTCATCATTATGTTTATTAGCTAAAATCTCATCACAAGCTTTAACGATTGCATCTTTTTTTACATTGTCTAATTTGCCTAAATCATTATTTACTAAAGCTAAAGACTTTTTAAGATGTGCAAAAGCGTGGATTAGTTCTACAGGCATTTTTTCTGTGCCGATTTTGAAATTCTCTAAACTTCTTTGTGTTTGTGCTGCCCACAATTTATCTGCAGGAACTTTAACTTCACCCATTGTATCGTGTTCTATACGAAAACTCATTTTATCTCCTTTTATTTGTAGTTTTTAATTAAATCAAATGTTGTGTTTTTAATAATATCTATTGTGCTAATCTCACATCTTTCATAAATACTATGTGGGCTTAGGATATTTGGACCTATTGAAGCACATAATAATTCATTTTGCTTAGTTTTTAGCACTCCGCACTCAAGCCCTGCGTGAATACTACTCATACTAGCTTTTGGATTATATTTTTGTAAAGAATTAAGCACTGCATAAGTAAAATCATTTGGCACAGGCTCCCAAGGCTCATCTTTAGCAAGTAGTTTTGCTTCGTAATTATTAAAATGTGCTTTGGTTTTATAAAAGACTTCATCTAAATCTGCTGAATTATCGCTTCTTGCAAATAATTTAAGCTTTAATTCATCATTATTTTGACTAATAATTGCTAGATTTACGCTAGTTTTTACTATATTTAAATCCCTTGAATAAGACCAAACTCCGTGTTTATAACTAGCAATTAGACTTAAAATATCTTCTTGAATTACTTTTTCACCTTTACTCTCAAGCTTGGTTATTTCAATATTTTCGCTAGATTTAAGTTCAGTGTCGCTATAAAAAATAGCCTTAGCATTTACACTTATACTATTAGTTCTTTCTCCACCACTAAAGCTTACTAATTCAGCATCGTTTTTATATAAAAATAAAGCTAAATCACTAATAGCACTAGGAATGTTTTTAATAATATCAATCCCACTATGACCGCCTTTATAGCCTTTAGTATGAGCTTCATATAAATATTTTTTACTAGGGTTTTTATAATTTAGCTTAATATTTACATTCATCATTAAACTCGCCGCACAACCAATTATTACTCTATCTACACACTCGCTATCAAGATTTAATAAGTGTTTTGAACTAATTTTTAGTTCTAAATTATTTGCACCTATAAGCCCTACTTCTTCATTAGCGGTAAATAAACATTCAAGGTCGCTAAACTCATTCATAGCTTCCATCATAATGGCAATTCCTATACCATTATCAGCACCTAAGGTTGAATTATTTGCCTTAATAAATCCATCACTTTCTATTATATTTATATTAGGTGCATCTCCAACACAAACCATATCATAATGACTTTGCAAGCATATATTAGGATTTCCCTTTTTGCATAAAATATTTTCAGCCTTATCAACTAATACCTCAAAACCTTTTGATTTTGCATAATTAATTAAAAAATCTTTTAATTTAACTGCATCAAAACTACAATG
This sequence comes from Campylobacter sp. RM12647, assembly GCF_020138135.1. Classification (NCBI taxonomy): domain Bacteria; kingdom Pseudomonadati; phylum Campylobacterota; class Epsilonproteobacteria; order Campylobacterales; family Campylobacteraceae; genus Campylobacter; species Campylobacter sp. RM12647. The sequence goes on from NZ_JACGAS010000007.1 coordinate 49,548, forward strand.
CGGAATTGCTGCAATTTGTTTAAAGTTTTCTAAAACTCCCATTCTTTCTCCTTATTTTTAAGCAAACATTAGATTTTAAAGTTTAATAAAGAGTAAGATTTGTGTGTAATTTTGTAATTTATTTTAAAGTGTGTAAATTCGTAATATTTTTGTAAAATTTAATTCAAATTCTAAAAAGAATTTGAATTAAAAATTTATAGACCTTTAAATCCAAATAATTTATATTGCCATTTTAATTCTGTGATTTTTTTAAGAACTTTTGCTAAAAATCCACTAAAATCTTTGCCTTGAATACTTGCAACGGCATATTTTTCACTAAGAGAGCAAACACTTCCTTGGTCTTTATAAATAAATGTTTCTTTAAATTCTTCATTATTTAACCTAGCACTTAAACTTCTTGCTAAATAATTACCTTGCTTGCAAGCTATTTGAGCTGTTGGAGCAAATGGTCTATCATTATTCATAATTAAAGAACAATCTCCTAAAATATAACAATTTGAATAATTTGGCGCTTGTAAAAACCCATTAACTAATATTCTATTATTTTTGTTTTCAAATACACTATTTTTAATAACTTCACTTCCCTTAACACCAGCTGTAAAAATTATATTTTTTGAATCTATATAAGTATCTTCATTGTTTAAATACAATCTATCCCCAACTTTTTTAATAATTTTATGAGATGTTAAAACTTTTACACCTAATTTTTCAAGATAATTTCTTGCTATTTTTGCTAAATCTTTGTTATACATAGGCAAAATCTCATCCATAGCTTCAACTATGCTAATTTTTGCATCAATTCCTTTGCTTTTGCAAACTTGAGCTATAGAAGCACATAATTCAACACCACTAAATCCAGCTCCACAAATTACAATATTTTTATAAATACTTTCAGATTTTTCTAAATTAGAATAAATAATTTCTTTGGTTTTTAAAGCGTCTTCATAAGTTCCGATTTCATAAGCTTCATCAAGCCCTTCTATACCAAAAGTATTTTTATTAGCACCTAAACCTACATAAATCTCATCAAAATCATAATCAGTATTTTTGCAATATAATTTATTTCCTTCAATTTTAATAGCACTATCTTGAATAATTACAATTTCACTAGGAATTATATCTTTTAAAGGAATTTTAATATTTTTTTCACTCTCATTTGCTGCAATTTTATGCAATTCTGTAGTTTTATAATGATATGAATTATTATTAATTAGTAAAAATTCAGCCTTTGTTAAATCTTCCTTGCTTAGACTTTTAATTAAAGATAAATTTGCATATCCAGCACCTAAAAAAATTATTTTTTTCATAACACCCCTTTTTATTGTAATTTAATTAAATATTCTTTAGATTTTTTTTCAATATTATAATTATATATACCATCAAGTTTTATTACAAGACGATAAAAATTTCTATGAACTCCAGTATAAATTTCATCAAAATAATTAGCTTTTATTTCAAATGATTTATTTTTTAAACTTGGATTAATTTTAAAATCCATAACAATTCTATTTGGTTTTTTTAAACTAAATTCCCTAATTAATTCGCTATTTGTTTTAATTGAAATATTTTTTTTGTCTATAACTATTTTAAAATTATTTGATATGTCTAATGATAAAGGTGTATATTCTGTGGTTTTACTAATTTGATTTTCTTTGTTTTCTTCTTTCTTAACTTCAGTAATTTTAGTAGTATTTTGCTCCACATTAGAATTGTCATCGTTAGCATTTTCTTGATTTTTTAATGCAAGTTTTATTTTATCAACTTCTTTTAATTCAGTTTTTGCTTCTTCTTTATCTTGGTTTGTAAGCTCTTGGGCGTCAAGTAGCATATAAACCTTATGCCAATCAAGAGCCTCATTAATATCTAATTCAAATTCTTTCAATGTCCCATCTACATTTGTATAAATAAGTTTCATTTTATTTAAAATTCTAGCATCGCTTGGAACACTAAAAGCTGTTTTTTTAAATTCCTTTATCTCTTCAATAGGACTTGGATTATTGATTTTTACAATAGGCACAAATGGATTTTCTCTAGCAAAAAGCATTGAGCTTATTAGTAAAAATAAATATTTTTTCATTATAAATCCTTTCTAAAATAAGCCCTTACTAAATCCATATTTATATAAAATTCTTTCATCAAGGTAAGTGCTAGATATTTACCAAAAAAAGTATTATTAATAATACCATTATTTATGTTAATTGCTCCAATAGTCTGCATTGCTTTTAGTTTTAGCCCTAAGTGTTTTTCTAAATCACAATTATAATTAGAATTAAAATTATTAATATTCAAATTATCCTTAAAAAACTCTGTTAGAAAAATATAATTAATTCTATCTTCAGGACTAAAATCTATGTGAGCTAATTTTTGATTTTTACCAGCTAAAACCTTAGCTTTATAATCATCTAATTTAAAAGCATTTACTAAAAGCTTATTATTTGTAAAAGAAAAAGCCCCACTACCAGCACCAATGTATTCGTGATGTGTGCTTACATATTCATCATTAAAACTAGTTCTATCCTTAGAAAAACTCCAAGAGTTATTTTGCTCATAATCACTAAAGTATTCGCAAATTATCTTATAAAATTCATATTCATTATCTTGTTTATCTATGCCTAATTTAGCTGCAATTATTTCTTTAGTAAGATTAGATTTCATCAGTGGATATAAAGTAATTTGTGATGGAGCAATATTTTTAGCTAATTCAATATCTTTTATTAACATTTGTTTTGTTTGTGATGGAAAATTAAAAATCAAATCAATACTAAAAGTTGGCAAAATACCATTAGCTAATTCTAATTTTTTTACTAATTCTTTTTGATTTCCAAACTTTTCCAAACGATTAACTTTTCTTAAAATTTCATCATCAAAACTCTGCACCCCACAACTAAGCCTATCAATAAGCCCTTTAAAGTCTTTTAAAGCTTCAGGCTTTATATGATTTGGGTCACTCTCACAAGAAATCTCTTCAATACTAAATAAATCCTTACATAAACTAAGTGTTTTTATAAGTTCTGCTTCATTGATTAAAGTAGTTCCGCCACCAACATAAAGTGTATTAAAATCGTATCCTAAATCCTTAAATTGCTGTAATTCAATTCTTAAAGTTTTAAAATATTCTTTACATAATTCTTCATCATAAGCAAATTTGTGAAAGCTACAATAAGGACAAAAAGTATGGCAAAACGGAACATGAATATATAGCATTACCTTTTTACCATCTTTAGATTTTTCTAAATTAACTTCATTTTTAAAATTAAACTTAGACTTAAGCTCTTTGTTAAGAAAATTGCAAGTATATTTTAAAGCTTGATTTTGTAAAAAATTCATTAATAACCTTTATTAAAAATTAAAAAATGCCATTAGTTTATACAAATAAAATTAATTCAAAATAACATAAATTAAGAATTAATTTTAAAATTAATATGCTCTTCAAATTCTTTTAAACGCTTGTGAATACTTCTTAATTCTGTAATAGTTGTCCAGTTTTTAGTAAGAACACTAAAGCTTGAACGAACACTACTAAAAGCATTATTGATTTGAACTAAAACACCTAGGGCAATTATTCCTAAGAATAAATTTTGCCCTACTATCAAATAAGCAAAAATCACCATAAATTGTTCGTATAAATATAGCCAAACATCAAAATATCCATAGTGCAAAAACAATCTTTTGTAATTAAACTTAAGCCCTGTAAAAAGCTCAAACATTTGCTCTGGTAATGCGTGATTGGTTCTATCATTTTCTGCATAAACTAGTTCTTTTCTAAAAGCAGCTTCGGCTTTTTGATTGTTATATTCAAGATTAGGAAGTTTAATTCCAACAAACCAAGATATAATAAGACCACCAACACTTGTCAATAAAGCCCACATAATTAAACCTGATTGAAAATTAAAAATAGGCAAAACTAAATTAGCCCCTAAAGTATATAAAATAGGCAAAAAGGCAATCAGGGTCATAAAAGCCTTTATAATATCAACACCCAAGCTCTCAACGATTTTTGCAAATCTATATATATCTTCTTGAATACGCTGTGATGAGCCTTCTATATAATCATTATTCTTACGCCAAGCCTTAAGATAAGCAAATGTAATAGCTTCTCTCCAAGCAAAAGCAAAATGCCTAGAAAAAAACGCTGTTAATGTAGCTATTAAAATATAAGGTAAAGCTATAAATAAAAAATCACTCAAGCCACTTAAAAACTGCTCGTAGGTGCTATTTTGTGGTGCTGCTTGTAAGAGATTATAAAAATCTTTATACCAATTATTGATTTGTACATTAAGTAAGGTTTGAGAAAAAATTGCAAGTAAAATAAGCAAACTCCCGCCCCAAGACCATAAAAACCATTTTTTAGATAAATAAAATGCTCTAAACATATAAATCCTTGCAAAAAAATAGGCTAATCATAATAATTTATCTTTAATACATTTAGAATTTGAAATATCATTTATGTTTTTTAAATCCCTTTTGATATTGCTCATCAATATAGCCTAATTCTAATAATTTATTAAATATTTTTGCAACAATTGGCCCAGAAGTAGCACCTCCGTGCATTCCATGCTCAACTAGAACAACCACGGCATATTTTGGCTCTTCATAAGGTCCATAAGCATTCATCCAAGCGTGACTTCTTGTGTAATATTCCATATTTTCTTCTTTCATACGCTTTTTTTCACTTTGAGAAATCCCTACAACTTGCGCTGTGCCTGTTTTGGCTGCTAATGTGATTTTACTCTCTAATAAAGGTTTATATCCTGTGCCTTTAGGTGTATTTGCTACATCATACATAGCTGCTCTAATATATTTTAAATCTTGTTGTTCGCTTTGAGTAAAAATATCTTTTTTAACAATTTCAACTTTTTCTTTATTTATTTCATCTACAAAATGTGGCTTTATTTCATATCCACTAGCTAATTTTGCTGTATAGACTGCTACTTGCATTGGAGTTGCTAGGAAATTACCTTGCCCTATGCTAGTAATTAAAGTTTCACCTTGATACCAAGGCTGATTATATCTTGAACTTTTCCATACTTTATTTGGTAATATACCAACACTCTCAAGTGGTAAATCAATATCTGTTTTTCTACCAAATCCAAGCTTATATAAACTTGCACTTATATCAGCTATTCCAACTTTTAAACTGCCTTTATAAAAATAATCATCACAACTTGACCTAATAGCAGTTCTTAAATCCATAACCCCATGCCCATATACATTATGGCATCTAAATTTTCTACCACCAAAATCAAAAGAACCAGAACAAGTAAAAGTAGTATTAGTATCTATTTTACCACTTTGTAAAAACGATAAGCCTACGCCCATTTTTACAACCGAGCCAGGCGGATAACGACCATTTATAATCTTATTTGTAAAAGGATGGTCTAAATCTTGTATCATCATATCCCATTCGTTTTGTGAAATTCCAGTAACAAAAGGATTTAAATCATACTCTGGATAAGAACCTGCTGCAATAATTGAGCCATCTTCAATATTTAAAACAACTGCTGAACCACTAATATTTTTAAACAATTCATCTAAGTATTGCTGCATTCTTATATCAATAGTGAGTTTTATGTCATTTTCCATAATTGGTTTTTTAAACTCAATTTCTTCTACTTCTTGATTGATGGAATTTACTTTTGTAACTTTTTTGCCAGGCGTGCCTTGTAATATATCATCATAATATTTTTCTATGCCTGTTTTTCCAATTTTTTTTGTAACTTTTACAACATCATTATTTACCATATCTTCAGCATTTGCCCTTGCCACATAGCCTATTATATGACTTGCTAAAGAATTAAATGGATATAGTCTTTTAACACTTGGTTTTATTAATATATTATCATCTAAATTCAGCTCAAAATAACAAGGATTTATCTTCTCATACTCTATAAAATCTATAATTTCTATTTCATCTTGATTGTAATAGCTATTTTCTCTTTTATATATTTTAATAATTTTATCAATATCTAAATCACTAAAGCATTTTAGAATTTTATTAGTTGTTACATCTAATAAATTACTACTTAAATGTGGTTTTAAAGATATTGAAAATCCGAGCTGATTAACAGCTAATGGGGTATTATTTCTATCTAATATTATCCCTCTAATAGGCGGAATTAATTCTTCTTTGGTTGAATTCTTTTGTGCTAGTTCTTCATAATAATCATTGCTATAAATACTAAGCCAATATACCCTAGAAAGTAGCATTATAAAAAATGACAATATTACAAAAATTACAAATTTTAATCTCACACAATACCTCTAAACAAAATAATTGATAATAAAGATTCAAGGCATATATAATAAATAAAAATATTGCTTAATTTAAGCACTTCTAGTTCAAATAAATAAGAAAATAATAAATTTAAAAATATATCTATAAAATATACAAATATTATAAAAATAATTATCAAAATATCCCTATTTTTAAGTTTGTAAATCAACTTATCATAAAAATAATAAAAAAATATTAAAAACGCTATTGTAGTGCTAAACAGCACTAATCCGTGGGTTATTTCAATAAGACATAGATATAAAATAATAAGCAAGCTAGTTTTATCAAAACCACTTTTTTTAAAATGTATAATCAAAAATACAAAAAAAACTCCGAGTAAAGGTGGTAAAAAAAATGTAATAGAGCATAGTAATTGGTAAAAAAATAAAACAAATATTGTTATATAATAGCTTAACCCAACTCGTTCTTTCATTTAATAAACTCATATATTTTTTCCTGCAATTTATCTATACCTTTTTTACTAGCACTTGATACATAAATTGCATCTTTATATTTTGATTTTAGCTTTGAAAATTCACTCTGATTTAATTTATCAATTTTTGTAAAAACCTTTATATAAATTTGATTTTCATTCATAAAATCTTGTAAATATTCATAAACACCTTCATCTATATCTAAATCATCGTGTCTTGAGTCTATTAAATGAATAAAGCATTTTATTTCTTTTCTTTTTTGTAAAAATTCATTTAAATTCTTGTTCCAAGCAGCTTTTTTATCCTTAGAAACCCTTGCATATCCAAAACCTGGTAAATCTATTAAAATCAATTTGTTTTTATCCGCAAATGTAACTTCAAAAAAATTAATTAATTGAGTTTTTCCTGGAGTTGAAGATGATTTTGCAAGACCTTTGTGATTTGCTAAAGCATTTATTAAAGAGCTTTTACCTACATTAGAACGACCTAAAAAAGCAATTTCACCTAAATTATATTCTTGTGTTTGAAAATATTTTTCACAAGATATTAAAAATTTTGCACTTACTATATTCATTTTGCTATCTCAAAAATTAATTTAACTGGCTTATTAGCTTTATCGCTTTTTACTTTATATGTTCCATCATTTTGGTTTATATAAATATAATCTGCTGATAATTCTTTGTTATTTTCTGTAATTTTAACATTCCCTATAAGCTCATAAGTATTTTTATTTACATCATAAACAATCTTATCTGCTTTGCCTTTGAAATTATCTTTATTTAAACTTATAGAAAAACTTGTTACATATTGTGCTTCATAGCTAGCAATTTTATTATCCTTATTTGTTCTTATTGTCAATATTTGACAATTTAAATAATCTTTACCTTGCCTTATGCTAACATCTTTGCTAAATACCCCAGTTTGATTATCTTTATTACCTTCAAAAATTTTTGCATTAATCTCAATTTTTTCAGCATATAAACTACATAAAGATAATAATAAAATAACTATTTTTCTATACATAAATCAACCTCTTTTAATAATAAATCTGAAGAATTTAAATTATAACTAAAAGAATTAGCATTAATTAAACTATTATTATAGGTTACTTTAGTTTTACTCAAAGAGCTTAAGATTTTTTCATTTATTGAATAATTTAATACATCGCTTTCAAGCTTAATTAGATTATCTTTATATTTAACATCGCCATTTAATACTATAATATTATTTTCTTTAGTTGCCTTATTACTACTTAAATGCTTTTCTAAATCATTTATACTCAAATCTATCAAATTATCTTGATTATTTATTTTGTAATATTGCTTAGCATAAGCTATTTTTTCAAGCTTATTGCTAAGCTCATAACCAATAATATCATTAGCTTCAAGACTTTTAAAATCAAGTTGATAATTCATCTTATCAATATCATAAGGCTTTTGTATTATTATAAAAAAAAGCATAGATAGCATAGAAACTAAAATAATATTAAAAGTTTTTATTAACACTTAATCCACTGCTTTAATTGATTATTTTCTTTTACAATAATTTCAAGCATTTCATGCACACAACCATATCCACCTTTTGTATTTAAAATTCTTCCAAAAATTTTTGCCCCATCTTTAGGAATAAAAGGTAGCTTAACAGATTTTAAAAGGTCTAAATCGTTATAATAGTCCCCTATTGCAGCAACTTCATCAAAAGTAATATTTAAATCTTTCAGTAATGTTTTAGCACAACTTAGCTTATCCTTAATACCACAATATACATATTCAATGCCTAAATCTCTTGCCCTATTTAAAACAACTTCAGAACTTCTTCCTGTAATAATTGCAAATTTTATACCCAATTCTTTAGCTTTTAAAATAGCAGCTCCATCTTTTACATTAAATTCTTTAATCAAATCAGCATTAGGAGAATAAATAATTTTACCATCACTTAAACATCCATCAATATCTAAAATAACTAATTTAATCATTCTTACTCCCTAAATATAAATGAACCTAGAAAATTAGCTAAGTTTATAAAATCCTTTGCTTCTTCTTCACTTCTAAAGCCTTTTAAAAACACTCTATAAAATCCATCGCTAGAATTTAATACTTTACTTGTATAACCTTTATAATTTGCATATCTTTTTGCTAAATTATAAGCATTTACAGAGCTTTTAAACGCTCCTATTTGTATCATAAAATCTCCACCCATAATACTATTTACACTATTTTGAATGTTGGAATTTGTATTAGATATTTGAGGTTTAATATTGTCTTGATTAAAGCCTAATATAGTTAATTTTACCCTTGCAGTGCCTTTTTTAGTCATATCTATTTCATGCGCTGCACGATTTGATAAATCAATAATTCTTCCAGCAACAAATGGCCCTCTATCATTAACTCTTACTACAACACTTTTTCCATTTTCTAAATTATCAACTCTAACCATTGTATTCATAGGTAAAGTTTTATGAGCTGCTGTCATAGAATTTGTATTAAAAGTTTCTCCATTTGAAGTCTTTTTACCATGAAAACCTGGGCCATACCAACTAGCAATACCAGTTTCAGTATCTCCAATATCAACCTTACTTGGATAATAAGTCTTACCATTTATTGTATAAGGTCTCATTGTAGCTGGAGTATTTGGTTTAGCTACTCCATAATTATAATTTTGGTTTAAGCTACTTGTAGTTGAACAAGCAGCAAATAAAAATAAAAAACTAGCGAAAACTAAATATTTTTTCAATTTTTAGCCTCCTTACTATCATCATATACTAATACAGGAATTAATAAAGTTTGATTAATTCCAATTCTATCATCTTTTAAATTATTATAAGCTCTTAAAGCATTTGTAGAAACACCATTTTTCTTAGCTATTGCATATATTGTATCACCTTGTTTTACCCTATAGCTTATTACATTTTTTACATTATTTTTAGCATACTTAATAGGATTTGAGTTATCTTTATAAGCTGCTATCTTTTCTATTGGTAAATAAGCATAATAATTATAAGGTGGTGCAAAATTGCCTTTAAATTGTGGGTTTAAATCTTTAAATTCACTTAAGCTAATCCCAGCTTTTCTAGCAATTGATGATAAACTTTCTTTTGGTTTTACATCAACTTTACCTATATTAAGTGCCATAACTTGATTTAACAAATAAATATCACCATACTTAGCAATATCATTTTCTGCTATTAAACTAGTACTTAAAATCTTTTTGAAAAATCTTCTTGTTTCTTTAGGTAAATATTTTTGGTCTTCATCTAATAATACACTTAATTCATCACTACCTGCATTTTTAATAGCTTTTCTAACACAGCCATTTCCACAATTGTAAGCAAAAATAGCTAAATACCATTTACCAAATTCATCTTTTAGCCTATGCAAATATTTTGCAGCAGCAACACTAGCAGCTACAACATCTTTTCTTTCATCAATAAATTTGTCAATTTTTAGACCAAAATTCTTAGCAGTAGGTTCCATAAATTGCCAAACACCTGTAGCTTTTACTCCAGATTTAGCATCTGTTTTAAAATTACTCTCAACCATAGCAAGATATAAAAAAACATCAGGAACACCTTCTTTTTTTAAAATTGCTTTAATAATTGGAATATTCATATTAGCTTCATTCAATACTTTTGTAAAATAAAGCACTTCTCTTTCACTCATATCGTAAAAAATTTCCATAAAAGATTGGTCTTGTAAATATCTTAAATCTACATCAATACTTTTTAAGATTTTTTCTTGTTTATCGTATTTATCTACTGAAAAATTCGCATATAAACAAATACTTGTAACTATTAATAATATAAATTTTTTCAAATTAATCCTTTAAATAATTTTTTTGCGTTATTTGTTGTAAGTTCTTCTATCTCCTCAATTGATTTATTTAGTATTTCTGCCATTTTTTGTGCAACCAATTTGCAATATTTTGGCTCATTTAAAGTCCCCCTGTGTGGATGCGGGGTAAGATAAGGCGAATCAGTTTCTATAAGTAATCTATCTGTTTTGATTTTAGGTAAGATTTCAACTAAGTTTTTTGCATTTTTAAATGTAAGCACTCCTCCAATTCCATAATAAAATCTATCGCTTAATTCCAATAGAATTGGACTTGCATTAAAACAATGCAATACTCCAAAAGCTTCTTTATAAGCCTTTAATATTTCTAAAGAATCAGCATTTGCATCTCTTATATGTATTATTAATGGTAGTTTTCTTTCAATTGATAGTTCAATCTGTTTTTTGAATACTTCTTTTTGTAGATTTTTTTCTTCTTCGCTAGGATTTTTATAATAATCTAAACCACATTCTCCTATTGCAACACATTTACTATCTTCTAAAAAACTCTTTAAGTAGTCTAAATCAAAATCTTGTATATCATAAGGATGAACTCCGGCAGCAAAATATACATTATCATATTTATGTGAAATATCACTAGCTTTTTGTAATGTTTTTATATCAGCACCTGGAATAATATGAAGTTTTACTTCTTCATTGCTAGCATTAAGCAAAACTTCATCTAAGATATCATCATATCTTTCATCATCTAAATGCGTATGAGTATCAATTATCACTATTATTCGCCTTCATAAACTTCAACTCTATCACGACCATTTCTTTTAGCGTCATATAAAGCTTCATCAGCTTTTTTAATCATTTCTTCTATTTCTGATTTTTTAGAGCCTACTGCAACTCCTATTGAAGCTGTGAAATTAATTGGTTTATCAAGATACATAGCAGGAGTTGATTTAATTGCACTTCTAATCTTCACTGCCATTTTAATAGCGTCTTCTTTCTTAATATTTTTAATTAATAAACAAAATTCTTCGCCACCAAATCTAGCAACCATATCCCCGCCCTTAACTTGTTCAAGTAGAGTTTGACCACATTGAACAATAACGCTATCTCCTGCAGCATGACCTAGTGTATCGTTAATGTTTTTAAATTTATCTATATCTATCATTAATACAGCAAAATCAACATCATCATTGATTTTTGAATAATATTCTTTGCTAGCCTCAAAAAAGCTTTTTCTATTATTTAATTTTGTTAAAAAGTCCTTTTCAGCACTTTCTTTTAGTTGTTCTGAATAATAAATTAAATCTATACTATTATTAATCCTACAAATAATATTCTCTCTTGAAAATGGCTTTTGAATAAAATCATTTGCTCCGGTTTTTAGCATTCTAGCACCAACATCATCACTTCCGTGAGCTGTTAAAACTATTATTCCTAATTGATTTTTATTATAAGATTTTCTAACTTCTTTTATAAGTTCTTCACCAGAAACTGCTGGCATTTCTTTATCTGTTAAAATAAGTTTTACATCAGGGTGTTGTTCTAAATATCCTAATGCTTCAGCTCCATGAGCTGCTGGGAAAACTTGGAATTTGTAAGCTTGCAAAATATTTTTAATAATATTTCTCATAGCCATTGAATCTTCAGCCACTATAATTTTTGTATTTTCGTTTCTTTGTAAGCGTTCAATAATATCTATTATATAATCAACACATTCGCTACCTTCTTTTAGCACATAATCAACAATGTCTTTATCCATAAAACTTTTTCTTGTAGCGTCATCATCAAGTCCAGTTAGAATAATACTTGGAATTTTCTTAGATAGAGCATAATCAACAACTTGACCATGCATAGCATCAGGCAAACATAAATCAAGTAATGCAGCAAAATACTGATTATTATCTAGCAACTCTTTAGCCTCTGCAAAATCATAAGCTACATCAAATTCGCAATTTAATGCGCCACTAACTTTTTTTGCTATTGCTTTAGCTAACATCTTATTGTCATCTACTAATAGTAATTTCATTCTTTTCCTTCTAATATGGTTTTTGCAAAATCTAAGGCTGATTGACTGATATTCTCATCACTAATCATTCTTGCAAGTTCATTTGCTACTTCATCTTTTCTAAGCTCTCTTGCAAAGCTTTTATTGTTTTCTTTACTTACTAAAAAATGCTGATTTGCTTTTGCACAAATCCAAGGCATATGAGTTATTACAAATATTTGATAATGCTTACTTAATTTACTAATTACATTTGCAATACTAATAGCCTCTTTTCCGCTTAAATTAGCATCTATCTCATCTAAAAATATATAACCATTCGCATAATCAATAAAATCAGCAAAACTAGCCAAAAATGCAAGTCTTAATCTATTTAACTCGCCCGAGCTAATCTCTTTAAAACCCGCTTTATTTAGACTGATTTCAAATCTATCTATGCCGTTAATTCCTAGTTCAAATTCCACTAACCTAAGAGCAATTTTGTCTAAGTATAACAAATTTAGATAATCATTAATTTTACACTCAAGTTCATTAAGGTAAATTAATCTTATTTTTGATATAGCTTTCGCATCGCTTATAAGCTTATTTTTTAGAGTTTTAAGCTCTTTTTCAATATTGTCTTTTTCGTAATCAATATTTTCATAAATATTTAATTCTTTTTCTTTATCTTTTAGTATATTTAACGCATCTTCAACGCTTCCATAACGCTTTACTAGATAATGAAGCTTTTCTAATCTATTTAAAATCTCTTCAATATCTAACTCACTACTATCATTACTTAAATCATTATAAATATCATTTAATTCATTCATAGCACTTACAAAAAATTCACTATCAATATTAGCTAATCTTAAAAGCTCTAAAACACTGCTCTCATAGGCAAAAATGCCTTCTGATTTTCTTAAAGCTTGTTCTATTTTATCTCTTTTTGAAAGCTTGGTTTTAATATCTAATAATTTTTCATATTCGCCTATTTTTGGATTTATATCTTTAATTTTTTTAATTTCTAAGCTTAATAATTCTTTTAAATCATTGATTTTATTTTCATCTTCACATAATTTTTTGTATTCTTTTTCTAATTCATCTAATTTTTTAAAATTATTTTTATATTCATTTAAAGTATTTTCATAATTTTGTTCTTTTTTAACTATGATTAAATCTAGCATTTTTAATAAATAATTTGGCTCAAAATCATCATAATTTTTAGCCGATAAATAGCGAATATTACTAGCATTTAGCTCACTCATAATCTTTTTTGAAACTGCTTGATTGTTTATAAAATATCTAGTAACTTTATCCTTTTTAACCCTAAAAACATTTGGATTAGAATTTTCTATACTTTCATCATTTATCTTATCATCTATGCTAATTTCTAAAAGACTTGCACTGCTTTCAAAAATTCCAAAAGTTGCTAATATGCTTTTAAAAATCACTGATTTTCCAGCTCCACTAGAACCTGTAAAAACTATAAGACCATTTTTAAATTCTAAGTTAAGTTCATCAAAAGTTATATTATTTGTAAAATATAATCTTTCTATCATCTTACTTCTCCCCAATTAAGCTTTTCATTTAAAACCCTAAAATAAGAGCTATTTTTACGCCTAATAATATTTGCTCTTACATTACTAAGCCCTATTCTAACGCTTTTAAATTCATCTTTATTAAATACTTCTTGCCCATCTATACTTAAAGTGCAATTTGCACTCATAACATCAATAAAAAAACTTTTAGGTAATACTATTGGTCTTTGAGTAAGCGAATGAGAACAAATTGGAGTTAGCATAAAAACACGGCTTAATGGATAAATAATTGAGCCACCTGCACTAAGATTATAAGCAGTTGAACCTGAAGGAGTGGAGATTATAAGCCCATCGGCATTATAGTTATTAAAAATATCTCCTTTAAAACTCGTTTTTATATCCGCTAATAATAAATGATTTGCTCTATTAAATACTGCGTCATTAAAAGCATATTTTTGTAAGATTTTGCCATTATTTAGCTTTATTTGAACACTTAGTAAAAATGGTCGCTCAAGTTTATATGAACCATTTAAAAACTCATTCATACCGGTTTCAAATTCTGTAGTTTTAAACTCTGTTAAAAAGCCTAAATTACCGGCATTTACTCCAAACACAGGAATATTAGAATTTGCTAGATATCTACAAGCTGAAATTATATTTCCATCTCCACCTAAGGATATTAATAATCCCACATTTTCTAAATCAAATTCTATTTCATTTTTTCTATCATTTATATATATTAAATATTCAATATTTTTACTATTAAGATAATTTTTTATATTATTTAATTCCAAACTATCTTCTAAACCTAATTTGCAAAATATAATTATTTTTTTAATTTCTTTATTTTTCATAATCTTTTCTTATTCTTTTTATTATAAATTTACAATTTTTGAGTAAAAATCAATTAATTTAATAAAAATTCATGTTAAGGAAAGAAATTGAGAACACATTATAGCACTGAGCTTAGCATTAAAAACATTGATGAAGAAGTAGTTGTAGCTGGATTTGTAAATAGCTACCGCGACCATGGTGGAGTTGTATTTTTAGATTTAAGAGATAAAGAAGGTATTATTCAATTAGTATGTGACCCTGAAATAAACAAAAATGCTCACGAAATAGCAAGCAGCTTAAGAGATGAGTATGTAATAAGTGCTAAAGGTAAGATTAGAGCTAGAGGCGAAGGTTTAGTAAATCCAAGACTAAAAACTGGAGAAATTGAAATAGTATGTAGCGAAATTGAACTAATTAATAGTGCAAAAGCGCTACCTTTTGATATAAATGATTTAAATGTTAATGAAGAATTAAGACTAAAATATAGATTTTTAAGTCTTAGAAATCCTAAATTATTAGATAATTTTAAAAAGCGTTCAATCATTACAACAGCAGCTAGAAATGCTTTAACAAAATTAGGCTTTATGGAAGTTGAAACTCCGATTTTAACAAAAGCTACACCTGAAGGTGCAAGAGATTATTTAGTTCCATCTCGTGTGCATGAAGGCGAATTTTATGCGTTACCACAAAGCCCACAATTATTCAAACAACTTTTAATGGTTGCTGGGTTTGATAAATACTTTCAAATTGCAAAATGCTTTAGAGATGAAGATTTAAGAGCTGATAGACAACCTGAATTTACTCAAATAGATGTTGAGATGAGTTTTTGCGACCAAGAAATGGTTATGCAAAATGCTGAAACTTTCTTAAGAGAAACATTTGCAAGTGTTGGCATTACAATGCCTCTTAAAGTAAAAAGAATGACCTATAATGAAGCAATGGAAAACTATGGAAGTGATAAACCTGATTTAAGATTTGATATGCCAATGATTGATGTTGCACACATTTTTGCAAAGTCAAATAACGCTATTTTTAGTGAACCTGCAAAAGATACTAAGAAAAATCGTGTAAAAGCAATTGTTGTTAAAAATGGAGATAATATTTTTTCAAAACGCCAAATGCAAGGATTTGAAGAATATGTTAGAAAATTTGGTGCTAAAGGTCTAGCGTTTATTCAAATGAAAGAAGATGGACCAAAAGGACCATTAACTAAATTTTTTGATGATGATGGAGCTGAGCTTATAAATTTCTTAAAAGAAAAAGCAGATTTTAGTGTAGGAGATGTAGTATTCTTTGGCGTTGGTGCTAAAAAAACCGTTTTAGATTATATGGGAAGATTTAGATTATTCTTAGCAAATGAATTAAAGATTATTGATGAAAATAAATTTGAGTTTTTATGGGTTGTTGACTTTCCTATGTTTGAGCAAAATGACGATGGAAGCTATTCGGCAATGCACCATCCATTCACAATGCCAAAAAATATTGATGCACCAATTGATGAGATAAATTCTATTGCTTATGATATAGTATTAAACGGAGTTGAGCTTGGTGGTGGAAGTATAAGAATTCATAGAAGCGATATTCAACAAAAAGTATTTAAATTACTTGGAATTAGCGAAGATGAACAAAAAGAAAAATTTGGCTTTTTACTAGATGCATTAAGCTATGGAGCACCTAGTCATGGTGGATTTGCAATAGGGCTTGATAGATTATTAATGCTAGTTACAAAATCTAGCTCAATTAGAGATGTAATAGCATTCCCTAAAACTCAAAGAGCGCAATGTCTAATGACTGACGCACCAAGCAAAGTTGCTTATGCACAGCTAAATGAATTACACATTGCACTAAAAGAAAGTAAAAAATAATTTTTACCCCTAAAAAAGGGGTTTTTATCCTATGTTAATTAGATATTTTAAACAATATAAACTTCGTAAAAATGTTAAAAACTTTTTAAATCTTTCTTGGCGTGATGCAAGTTGCAATGGTGTTTATTATGGCTGGGGAAGAAAGGAAAGTGGAAGAATAGCCAAGAATTTAGCTAAAAAAAATAATGCTAAATTTTGCTTACTTGAAGATGGGCTTATTCGCTCTTTAGGGCTTGGCATTAATGATAAAAATAGCTTTTCACTAGTATTTGATGATATTGGGATTTATTACGATGCAACCGCTGCTAGTAGATTAGAAAATATTTTAAATACTTACGAGTTTAGCGAAGATGAATTAGAGCAAGCAAAAAAAGCTATCAAATATCTAGTAGATAATAATATAAGCAAATATAACAATGCTTACAAAGAATTTAAATTAGGGAATAAAGATAATGTTTTAGTGATTTTACAGAGTGCAAATGATCTATCACTTAAATATGGTTTAGCTAATAATATTAATTCACTTGATATGATTAAAGATGCAATTAAAGAAAACCCTAATTCTAAAATATATATAAAAATTCATCCAGATGTACTAAGCAGCAAAAAACAAAGCGATATAAATATAAATGAAATTCCACAAGAATGCGAGATTATAAGCGATAGTTATAATCCAATAATTTTACTTAAAAACTTTAAAAAGGTTTATACAAAAACTTCAACAATGGGGTTTGAAGCTTTACTTTGTGGGTGTGAATGCGTGTGCTATGGAATGCCTTTTTATGCAGGATGGGGAATTACAAAAGATAAACAAAAATGTGAGCGTAGAATAAAAATAAGAAATATTGAAGAAATATTTTATGCTATGTATTTTTTATATACGAAATATTATAATCCCTACTCTGAAGATATTTCAGATATTTTTGATACTATGAAAACCATGGTGCAATTTAGAGAAATTTATAAGGCTAATTCAGGGAGATTATTTTTCTTTGGGTTTTCTTTATGGAAAAGAGCTCATACAAAGCATTTTTTTAAATCATTTGATAATAAAATAATTTTCATGAACTCTTTAAGTGCCTTAAAGCGGTATAAGGTTACAGAAAACGATAAAGCATTTATATGGGGTAAAAAATATGATAAAGATGAACTCGAAAAGTATTTTAAGAATGTTAGCATAGTAGAAGATGGTTTTATACGCTCAATTGGACTTGGCTCAAACCTTACTAAAGCATACTCATTAGTAGTTGATGATATGGGAATTTATTTTGACCCTCAACTTCCAAGTAGATTAGAATATATCCTAAAAAATACCAATTTTAGCGATGAGTTAATAGAAGAAGCAAAAGAGATTAGAAAACTAATTTTAGATAATTCATTTTCTAAATACAATTGCTTAAAACATCAAGAATTGCCAAAAAGAAAACAAAAAACAATACTAATTCCAGCACAAGTTGAAGATGATGCATCTATCAAATGTGGTGGTTTAGGATATGATACTTTAAAACTTATAAAGCAAGTTAGAGCTGAAAATCCAGAGGCTTATATAATATATAAAGTTCATCCTGATGTAGTAGCTGGTAATCGTAAAGGACTTAAGGATGAGAAAATTATCTTAAAATATTGCGATGAAATTATAACTGATATTAGTATAGATAGTTGTATAAAAGCTTGTGATGAGGTTCATACTATCACATCAACAGCAGGATATGATGCACTTATCCGAGATAAAGTAGTAGTAACTTATGGGGCTCCATTTTACGCTGGCTGGGGTTTAACCATTGATAAAAACATAACTCCAGAAATCCTATCCCATCGAGGAAGAAAACTAAGCATTAACGAGCTAATAATAGGGGTTGTTATCTTGTATCCTAGATATTTAAACCCTATATCTACCAATTTAACTAAATCTACAAGTACAATTAGGGTGCTTATCAGTAAAAACTCAAATGATAAAATATAACAATCTTATTTAGTACCTATTTACGTGTTGGATACGGATCTTTTGGTGCATCACCAACGCCAGATAAACAGTCCCACTTATTTGTTACACGAGGATGTTTAACTTTCATTAATGGGCAAGGCGGTAAGCTTGTTACTGATTGCACAGGTAGTTTATATCCACACACAGTACACTTATAAGTACCTGATGATACATCTGAACCAATAGGAATATTATTCTTTTTCATATTTTTCTCCTTATAGATATAATATAAATACAACACCAATTTATTAATCATATTTATATTGAAAATTATATACCAAATACGGTAATTTTATGCTTTACTATTAAAAAGAGACTAATCACAATAATTCAATAATTAAATACTCACATTTAAGTAACCTATTTTATGAGTAAATATAAAAAAACTACTATTTTCTTAAAAAATTGAAATATTAGATTTTATTATATTTATCAATATTATTAATATTTTCTAAAATCATTTATATTTTCACACCTGACAAACCATAAATAATTTTATCTATCAATATTTTTCAATATTACCAATAAAATACACTTAAACGTCAATAAACCAATCTCTAAGATTATCCTTATATCCTCAATATTCAAATGACAAAAACAAATGTATTTTATAATCTAACACGTATTATAAATAATTTAATCAGCTAAATTTTATATTAGCTGATCTAAAATAAATATTAATTTATTATTCTTCATCATAGTTTATATAAGAATAAATAATCTTTTGAACAAAGTTATCTTCAATACTAAAACATTTTTTTAAAATATTACATATGTCTTGTTCTGAATATTTATAGAATTTTAACCTAAAACTTATATCTAAAATTCCACCATTAATACAATCCATTTCTATTGTTGTTGGCTTGTTGTGCCAAGCAGAAAAAGTATCATATGTTTTTGAATTAATAGTGAGTTTGTCATATGTAACCCAAATTGGTAAAAAATTATTATCCTTATCTTTAACACACGACGATAAAAATTTAAATGATATTTTCCCACTTAAATGCGTTTTAATTTTTAAATTAAAATCACTAGTTTCTATTTTATTATTATAAATTATCATCCCCTTTCCATTTGATGCATCATACCATTTAGGATATTCAACTACAACTCCATTGCTACAATTTGTGTCAAATTCTTGATGGTTATTTTCCATAAACACATCAATTCTAAAAGTTTTTAGTGTTTTTAAAATTTTTTTAATCTCTATTAGATCTTTGCTATCATTATTTTCATGTTGAATTGCTTTTTCATAATATTCATTAGACACATCTACTGCAAAATCTACATCTGGCAATATTTTACTCAAGTCCTTGTTGACTATTATATCATTAGCATAAATCTCATATATTTCATCTAAAGTTAATTTTAAAGATTTACTACATAAAAATAAAGAAATAAAATCTAAAAAATCTATTTTACAAGTATCGTTAAAAGTTGCACTTGTATGCTCACCCCATTCAGTTTCTTCTTTTTCATTGTCAAAATAATGCAATTTTGTACTATTATCAATTAAAAAATCATTTTGAACAGTTGAGAATTGATTAAAATACGAAAACGCTTTTACTAGATTATTTTTATCATTAGATATTTTTATCAATGAATATGTCCCATAATATCTATCCGGTACTATAGATAATTTATCATCTTTATTCCAAGTATGTATACCAACTATAAACCAACCACTATATTTTGATAACTTTGCTATTTCAGTATCTTTATTTAATCTTAAAACCTTTTCACAATAGCATGAATTTTTATGCACCAAATCAGAATCTTTAGAAAATATATCTTCATAGTTTATTATTTTGAATTCTAAATCTAATAAATTTACATCATTAGGATTTGGCATATCAATTAAATTATAATTTTTAATTATATTAGCTCCTATTTTTCTCATTATACTATTTAAAGGATGATTAGCATCTGGTTTTTTAAAAAATTCAAACAAATTTTTAGATATCATGTATTGTTGCATATCAACAACGCTAATATCATACAAATTACAATAGGATTTATGTATGTTATAAATAACTTTATGATTGATATTATTTTCATCATAGAGTGGTTGAGAAATTAGTAAAGATACGACTTTAGTTTTTAATTTAGATAATTCATTATAAAGATAATGAGCATTTCTTTCTATCATGCTTATATTGTATCTAGAATATAAATATTTAATAAAATCATTCAAATAAGCATCTATAATAACCAAATCAAAAGTTTTTATCTTATCAATATTGCGTGTTAGTTCATAAAGTCTATGTGCAGAACCTGGGCCCCCAAGAGATAAATTTAAAAATTCATGATTACCCCCCCCCACAATATTAGAATTTAAAGTATCCTTTAAACCACGTTGCAAGCCTTCAAGCATTACACCATTACTACCACCGATCAAACAAACCTTCATTTAATTTCCTTTTTTTATTTAATAATTTCAACAATCTGACTTAAATAATCTTTATCTTTACACTCCGGAACATTCCTTTGATTTATTTCATTAACATACTTGCCAGGTACAGGACCTCTTTGACCAAATCCACGTAAGGAACATTCATAAATTATATCTAAATGACCTATATCAAGAGCTCTATACCCCCCCCCCAACAGTTAAGTCATACGCTAACACCGTAGCTGTTGGTCCTAAAGCTATTAAAAATAAATGACTATTATCTATTTTATTGCAAGCTTTTAATATATCATCGTATTTATCAAAAGCATTTTCTTTAGGACACAGTATTCTTTTGATACTTTTCACATTATCCAACAAATCATTACCTACGCCCATTCTTGTTGCTTCACCCTCGACAATAACTATATCTTTATCTTTCCATATATTTTTAAATTTCAATACATTACTTACGTTTCTTGTTATCTCAGCATTCCCATAATTTTTATTATAATTTACAATAGTATTATATAATTCTCTTTTAGTTTTTACTACAAAATGTAACCAAGTAGATTCATCTTTAATATCAAAACTATAACAATTGTTATAATGAGGACTTATACAAGTAAACACACTATCATTATTATTTTGAATTATTTCTATCAGTCTATTTGATAGTTGTAAATTATATTTTTGAAACCCAACTTCAAATTTACCAAACATTAAACCTATTTCTCCATCTCCAAATCTAACTAATGACCTATTTGATTTTACAAGCTCATCCATTGTAGAATCTAAACTTAAAATTTTTAATTTTGGTTGCAAATATGTCTTAATATTTTGTAATTCATTTTCTAAATAAATTATTTTTTTTATCAAATATTCATTTAGATTATCTTTGTTATTGAAAGAACTTATTTCTTGCACAATTTCTAAAATAGCTTGATTGATATTCTTATCAGTATGTATTTTTAAAATTTTAGCAATGTCTTGTAATTCAGACCTATTATAGCTATATAATTCTAACTTTAAATCTAATTCTACTATATCGTCTTTTTTTGCAGACAAATTTGACATGATATCTAAACTTTTATTATGCCATAAAGCTACTTTTTCATCTAGCATTTCTTGTTTATTAATTTTAAATGATTTATATACTACATAAATAGGGTACGGGCTATCATCTAGCATTATTAGACTATTTTTTAAATTAATTTTTAATTTACAATCGCAATTGACTTTAATTTTAATACTATCATCCAATATATTATTAAATATAATAGCACCTTTTGAATTAATTTTGTTTAACCACTCTGGATATATAATTTTTGTGTTTGTATCATTACCAACAAACTCAATTATATTTTTACCATCTATATTATTTTTTAGCTCGGTCGCTAATATATCTAAGCGATAACTAGATATTGTCTTATATATTTTTTCTTTTAATTCTCTAACTTCCATATCTACCTCTATTTAATTTAATTTTTCTTTTAATTGTTCAATTTCTTTTATTAACTTTGCGTTTTCTTCTTTGATAAGGTCTAGGATTTCTCGTCTAGTATTAAATTTTACATACTTCAAACCTAAGAAATAATATCTTGTTTTATATTTTTCTCTTGTGATTGAGAAAATACGATTTGGTTGTTTTAATTTAGTTGATTTTTCATACTCCAGTCTGTTTTTAATAATATTTTCAATAATATTATTTATATCTTTAGGCTCTACTCCACTAGAAAGCTTAATTATTAATTCTTTTAGTTCACTTTTAGTATAAGGATATGGTGCTTTGGTTACCTCTATGTCTATCATCTCATTATCCTTAACCTTCATTTCATAGGTAAAAGCTTTATCATGCCAAGTAGTAATAGGCTCCCTTAAAATCTCTTTTCCATTTATCTTGATTGATTGATAGTTGACATACAAAGGAATCATTTTATTATTATATTTTCTATAAATTCCCATAAACTTAAACACTAAATTACCATTACATCTAGTTTTAATTTGAAAACTATCTTTATAGTTTTTACTAGCTAAAATTGCTCCTATACCATTATTATCTGCAAACCAGCTAGGGGTACTTATACTTATATTTGAACTATGATTTAACAATCTTATATTGTTTTTATATGTTCTCACATTTCTTATATTAATTTTAAAATATTTACTACCAATATAATCTACTTCTAATTTAATTATTTGTTTATTTAATACATATTTTTTTATCTTATATGAAGTATTTTTAGTAATATTTAATGGCTTTTGCAAAAGATTTTTACCATTTATTTTAATCTGATTATAAATAATATTTTCATTATCACAAAATAAATCTATAACAAGTAGGCCACTATTGATTATTATAAATTCAATAATATTATTATTGCCAAAAATACTATAACCGTTACTTTTTTCTGTTGATATACTTATATGTTTATTTATCTTTTGAATAATATCAATATTGTTTTTGTTAATACCAAAATTTTTTACATCAATACGACTTGAACTTAATACACTTAAATATGTTAAATATTCATCCTTAATATTAAAATTATCAAAATTATTTGATTTAAAATTTATTTCTTTTTCTGCAATTTTCATCCATTCATAATACAATTCTCTAATATTAAAATCATATTGTTCTATATTTTTAATATTCCAAGGCTTCAAATCTGTGTTATAATGAATTATTTTTGCATATTTTACTAATTTTTTTTCTTCTAAAAATATATTTTGATTAAAAAATAAATAATTCCATTGATAGTTCCATATGATTTCTAATAATTTCTTACGACCTTGACAAGCCATATTTAACAAATCTTGATCTGGATATTCTAAATCTCTATACTTATCAATTAATTCAAAACATTTATTTTTAATTTTTTCAATTATAAATTTTTTTGTATCAATCAACAATACACCAGAATTAATATATTCATTTTTGTTCATATTTAATTGTTTTATTTTTTTTTCATACTTATCTACAGGATTGATGATAGCACCTAATATATTACCTTCTAAATCAATATTATAAAATTCAGATATGTCACCTTTTATAAGAATATCACAATCTAAGTAAATAATTTTTTCATAACTTTTAAGGATTTCAGGAGCTAAAATTCTATAATACATCTCTATACTGAAATGATTTGTACTATATAAATTATATTGCTGAATATAATTAAAAACATCTATAAATTCTATATATATATTATCTTTTATTTTTGTATTAAAAATCTTATCCATACTATCTTTTTTTAAGTTACTATAAAAAATAAATATATGATATTCATCATTATTATTTACAGTATTAGATAATGATTTCAAAGCTACTCTCAAATAATCCACATAATAGTCATTAGTCGCAAAAATAACTGGTATATAATTTTTAGAAAAAACTATATTTTTTATTTGTTCTACAACTTTAATATCAATTAGATCTACACTAAATATTTTATCCTGCATACACTCATCTTTAAGTAATTTTCTAAAAATTCCCCTATCTTTTAAAGAAATCCTATTTTTATAAAAGTAAATATAAGAATTATATTTTCTTAACAACAAGATATTATATAGGTATTGAAACTTACTATTTTTTTTCATAATGTTAAATACATGTTGTTGCTCCAAGAAGATAGTATAAACACAAGATTTTTTAAACATTGAAGCTTCTTCATTATCTTGTCTGTAATAGTAAAAAGCTTCATCTAAATACATTATTTTATCTGCTAAATAAGTGGTACAATAATCAAATCCTATATCTTGATGTGATGCTCCTGGAGTTTCATTGAAAGTAATATAATTGCTATCTAAAAAAACTTTTTTAAATATTCCTGTTGGGTTTATCACAAAACCTAGCTTATCTTTATCATTAACTCCATTAAAAATTTTGTTATAACAATTATCATTTATAACTTTATTTAGAGTACTAACATTGTTTTTGTATATATAATAGTTTGATTTTAATACATCCAAATCATTTTCTTTAGCGACTTTATAAAGTCTTTTATACATATCTAAAGCTATGAAATCATCAGGTTCAACTATGCCTATATATTCACTATTAGCAACACGTAAACCACAGTTCATAGAATTTCCATATCCTGTATTAATCTTATCAATTATTTTAATATTTCTATGCCTATTTGCAAAATCATTTAATATATCTAAAGAATTATCACTTGAGCCATCATTAACGCAAATAATTTCAATATAATCAAAAGTCTGACTAGTTATAGAATTTAAACATTCTTGTAAATACTTAGATACATTAAATATAGGAATAATTATAGAAACTTTTGCTTTCTCTAAGTTAGTATAAATTTTGCAATATCTTTTAAGTGAAAGTTCAACTAATTTTTGTTTGACTAAATTTATGTCATCATTGTCTACATTTTTAATCTTTCCCCAATACTCCTTTTTCAATCTCATTAGGCTTAAATCGTAAAGTTTATTTAAATTATTCTTATTTGTATAATCTAAAATTTCTAAAAATGCGTTCAAAATATCAATTACTCTACTATTGTCCCAAGTGACTGTTTTATGCTCCATTCTGTAAGTATAAGTATGAGATTTTACAACATATATTTTTTTTGCACAATCCATAGCCTTAATCATAAAAATAGGATCTTGATATCTTTTATAATTTGGAAAAAATATATTATTTTTTAAAACCATCTTTCTACTATAAATAAACCTTTGAAAGCCATAATCAAACTGATAGTCTGAATAGTCCATTATCCCATCATATTTAAATAAATCTTTATTGTTATCCTTTTGATAGCACTCTTTTTTATTTTCATCGTATATCAATAACGATCCGCCACAAATTAGTACATTATTTAAAATTGCTTTTTGATATAAAATTAAAATCACATTATTGTCTGGATAATAATCATCAGGATCAATGAATGCTAAAAATTCCCCTTTTGCTTTTTGTATCCCCTCATTTCTTGAATACCCTACTCCACAATTTATCCTGCTAACAACAAAGATGCGA
>NZ_JACGAS010000008.1:0-70150 GCF_020138135.1 Campylobacter sp. RM12647
CTATTGTTGGATACAAATAGCTTTATGTAATAGAGTAGAACATTTTTTATTTTTTATGTAATAGAGTAGAACATTTTTTTATCTACTATATTACATATTATTGTTGGATACAAAGAGTTTTATGTAATACATTGGTGGTTTAAAGAAAAGTTTATTATATATTATTAATAACCAAAATTTTAAAGATTATGGAATTTATTTATAAAAATTATATAAATGAATTTAATAGCATAGAGCCTAGTATTAAAGAATTACTTAAGAGAGAAAAATTATAAAATGTTTAATCAATACATAGCAAAATCTTATAAAAATAAATTATTTTCATAATATATATTTTAATTGTTTTACTTTGTAATTAATGTTTTATGATGTATAATTATAAATGCAAAATATAATGATTTTACTTTATTATAAAAGCTAAAATTAATTGATTAAATTATCTAATTAGTATGAAAATTTTTTATTTTAAATTGTCTTAATATAAGAATATTTATTTTTAAGATTTTAAAATTAATTATATTTATAAGTATTAAATGCCTAAAAATAGGCATTTAATTAAGCTTTTATATCTACTACATTGCCGCCTAATTCAGCTATTTTATCATCTATAGCTTTTACAGCGCGTTCAATTGTAGCATTTGCAATATCAGCATATCCTTTGCTAAAACCACCTAAAGTCTTATCGGCGTCTTTAAAACCACGCATAATTCCTTCACGACCTGCTTTTAACTTTTCAATATCATCTCCAGCACCAGCTAGAACAAAACCAGCTATTCTATCGCCAGTTTGCTTACTACCCCAATAGCCATCTTCACTAATTAATTCTTTAGCTTTTGCAGGAGTTAAGTTTTGTAAATTCTCAAAACCATCACCTAATTTACCTAAAGTTCCAAGAAAAGTATTAAGTTGCATTTCATTTTTTGAAAAACTAAATATACTTCCTTGAGTATTAAATTGAGAAAAGCTAATTTGCATACTTTGTGCTATATAAGCATTTGTAATATCCTTACCACTAATACTACTTAAATCCCTATCTCCTAAGTCAATGCCTATATTTTTTAAATTATCTTTTATAGCATTTCTTGCATCATCTTGAGTTTTTACACTTTTTGGTAAGCCACTCGTAAAACCTGAATTACTAACAGAACCTACATTCATAATCTTCTCCTTTTAAATATAGTCTTTTTTATATCGGCTAAATAATAAATTTATTTAATTTTTTAATAAAAATAAATTTATTTTAAATAATTTAATACTAAATTTGCAAAATACTTACTAGCTAGTAGCAATACTTCATCGTTGAAATTATATTCTGGATGATGAAGATTTGCACTATCTCCATTATTTATAAAAGCATATGTTCCTTTAACCTCATCTAAAAACGCAGAAAAGTCTTCGCTACCCATTAAATGCGGGTGTTCAAACTCACATTCATCTTCACCAAAACTCTCAATAGCAGCAAGTCTTGCTAACTCGTGTGCTTCATCGTTATTGATAGTAGCTTTTATATTTTCAGCTCTTTTTACTATGGCTTTTATATTAAAAGCATTTGCTAAGTTTGTTGCTAATTCTTTAATTCTTGTATCAATAAATTCAAGCTCTTGATTGCTAAGACCTCTTACATTTATCATAACACTAGCTTCATTTGGGATTATATTAAATGCTTTTGTAGTTCCTGCTAGAAAGCCTGTAACATTTACAACGCTATCTTTTAATTCTAAAGATTTAAAAGTATATAAAGCATTTACAAAATTATTTGCAACGCTTATTGGGTCTTTACATAAATGTGGAGCCGATGCGTGTCCGCCTAAGCCTATAAAATCTACTTTATAAGCACTTACACCTGCCATCATTACGCCTTTTTTCATAAAGAATTTCTTATTTTCATAGCCTTTCATCTGCGAAATTGGCATATTATGAATTCCATAAATATAATCAACCTTAAAGCGTTCTAAAACTCCATCTTTTATCATTCTCATAGCACCGCTTAGCATTTCATTATCACAACATTCTTCAGCAGGTTGAAAAAATAAATTAAGAGTTCCATTAAAATTAGCACTTGCTAAATACTTAGCAGCCATTAATAATCCTGCCGTATGCCCATCGTGTCCGCAAGCGTGCATACAGCCATTCTTACTAGCATAATCAAGTCCTGTGCATTCTTCTATACTAAGTGCATCCATATCAGCTCTAAGACCTATGCTTTTAGTAGAATTTCCTTTCTTTAATACTCCTACAACACCTGTTTTTCCTATGCCTTCATAAACTTCATAACCAAATTCTTTTAGTTTATTTGCAACTAATTTTGCGGTATTAAACTCATTAAATCCTAGCTCTGGATTTGCGTGTATGCTATGTCTTAACTCTATAAATTCTTTATGTAAATTATTTAATTCTTTCATTAATAATACACCTTATTTTCTTTTAAAAAGCTTCTTAAATCTTCGTATTCGCTATTGGTTAAAAATCTATATTTTTTAGGCTTTAACACACCCAAATCAACCCTACCAAAAGCAACCCTTTTAAGCTCCACTACTTCTAAATCAAATTCAGCAAAAAAGCGTCTTAATTCTCTATTTTTGCCTTCATCAATAATAACTCTTAGTTTTGTATATCCACCACTACTTCCAAAAATCTCATATTCTAAAAAAGGCTTTAGACTAAGATTTGTGATTTTGCTTTTTGGGTGTGCTCCTTTTAAGCTATTTACAATCTCAAGTCCATTTTCCATAGCATTGATTACATCTTTACTTATAGTGCCTTTAATTTTTAAGTAATATTCACGCTCTAAGTTACTTTGCATTAAAAAATCAGCTATTACAGGACTATCTACTAATAAAAGTATGCCCGTTGATGAAAAATCTAATCTTCCAACAGGATTAAAATGTCTAAAATCTCTTGGCAAATTATCATATATCAAGGCTCTTCCACGCTCATCTTTATGGCTTACTAATTCGCCTTTATCTTTATGATATACGATGACGCTAAATTCACTTTTTTTATAAATTCTTTTACCTTTTACAAAAACTTTATCATCAATTCCAACTTCACTCCAGTCTTCTAAGCAAACTTTGTTATTAATCTTTACTAAGCCTTCTTTTATTAATTTATCAGCTTCTTTTCTTGAATACTTGCTATTGTGTGCTATAAATTTATTAAGTCTCATCACTCATCCAATAATTGTAATAATCCTATTATTTTTTCATTCTCAAGAACTACTAAAATTGATATTTTGTTTTCTTTCATATAAGAAAACGCCTTATGTGCTAAAACTGATTTTTCTATGGTTTTAGGATTTTTACTAGCATATTCTAAGGCTAATTGTTCTAAAGAAAAATCATCCTTAGCCATAGCTCTTCTTAAATCCCCATCACTTAAAAATCCAACTAATTTTTCATTATCAACCAATAAAGCACAACCAAAACTTGCCTTGCTCATACAAATAATAGCGTCTTTTAAACTAGCATTTTTGCTTATTATCGGTAGATTGTTTTTATGCATTAAATCACTAACTTTTACATAATACTTTTTACCTAATGCTCCACCTGGATGATTTATACCAAAATCACTAACGCTAAAATCTTTTAAATTAATAACACAAGCTAAAAGCGCATCAGCTAAAGCTAGAGTTAGAGTAGTTGAGCTAGTAGGTGCTGGTAGATTTGTAATTGCTTCATTGCAATTTGTAGCAATATTGAAACTACAAGCATTTGCTAATGGAGAATTGCTTTGAGAAATGCTAATTAAAGTAGCGTTTCTATCATTTAAAAATGGTAATATTTTTAACACTTCTTCGCTTTTACCACTAAAAGAAATTAAAATCACCACATCATCTTTACAAATATTTCCCAAATCTCCGTGCATTAACTCACTAGCATGAATAAAAAATGACCTTACCCCACAACTAGCAAACGAAGCTGCAATTTTGCGTCCAACGATACCACTTTTACCAACTCCAACAATGATTAAATTCCCTTTGCATTCACTAATTATCTTAGCAACTTCACAAAAACTCTCATCTAAAGAATTTGACGCTTCTTCTAAAGCGAAGGCTTCTCGCTTTAGAATGTTTTTTGCAATTTCTAGCATATTTTATCCTTAATGAATATTTAATAATAAATACGGATATTTTTTATATTTTTTGAAAAAATACTTCTTAAGTGCATTTCTTAGTGCAGGTTCAAATGCCTTTTTATCCTTTAATAAAGTATCTTTTGCATCAGCTATAAATAATTTAATATAATTGCTAACATCAGTTGCAAAATCTTGAGCTAGTTTATTTGATACTAAACCAAAATTGATTATATGTGCGTGATTTAGTGTCCTTGCACCCATATTAATATGAAGATTAAGCTGCACTATTCCATGCTCTGCAAGATTTTTTCTAGTATTTAATAAATCATCATGCACTTCTCTATCTACTTGATTATCTATATAAGTTTTACCTGTTTTAACGGTTTTTAATCTTCTTAATTTATTCCAGCTAATCTCCATTTGATCGCCGTTATTTAATAAATATATATTTTTTTCATTCACACCACAAGCAATTGCACTAGCTTTGTGCTTACTAATATGAGAATACTCTCCATGCACAGGCAAGAAATATTTAGGTTTTACAAGTCTTAAGATTAGCTTTTGCTCTTCACTTGCTGCATGACCGCTTACATGAATTTCGCTAAATTCTTGATAAGCAACACTTGCTCCATGACGCATTAATAAATCAATTACACCCGATACACTTGCTTCATTACCAGGAATTGCTTTAGCACTTATAATTACTTGATCATTTGGCTTAATTTTTACATGTTTATGTTCGCTTGTAGCCATTCTATATAATGCACTCATACTCTCACCTTGTGAGCCTGTAGTTACTATTAATATCTCTTCATCAGGATATTTATCAAGCTCATCAGCACTTATGAAAATCTTTTTATCAAATTTTAAATATCCAAGCTCAATTGCTGTAAATAGGTTTCTTTCCATAGAACGACCTATAAT
The DNA here is from genome assembly GCF_020138135.1 of Campylobacter sp. RM12647. Taxonomy (NCBI): domain Bacteria; kingdom Pseudomonadati; phylum Campylobacterota; class Epsilonproteobacteria; order Campylobacterales; family Campylobacteraceae; genus Campylobacter; species Campylobacter sp. RM12647. The sequence goes on from NZ_JACGAS010000008.1 coordinate 4,999, forward strand.
ACAAACTTTTCTATTATATACAAGTGCGTGTGTGATTGCTTGATGAATTCTGTGAATGTTTGAGCTAAATGTACTCATAATCACACGACCTTTGCATCTTGAATAAATCAAATCAAAAGTCCCACCAACGGTGCTTTCGCTCTTAGTTACACCTTCGCGGTAACTATTAGTACTATCGCTAAATAAACATAAAACACCTTTTTCGCCATAATAAGCTAAACGATGTAAATCACTAGCATAACCATCTATTGGAGTATGGTCAATCTTAAAATCTCCCGTATGAATAATAGTTCCAGCAGGAGTATTTATAGCTAATGCACAGCTATCTATAATACTATGAGTTATATGCATAAACTCAACTTTAAAAGAGCCAATTTCATAAATTTGTCTTTTTGTAATTGGTCTAAATAATTTGCATTTATCTTTAAGCCCATGTTCGCTAAATTTATTTGAAATCATTCCAAGTGGAAGCGGCGTAGCATAAATCGGAAAATCAAATTCTTTATAAAAATAAGGCATTGCTCCAATATGATCTTCGTGAGCATGAGTGATAAGAACAGCTTTTACTTTATCTTTTATCTTTCTAACATAAGAAAAATCAGGAACTACAATATCAACACCTAAAGTATCAGCATCAGGAAAGCTCATTCCAACATCAATGATAATAGCTTCATCTTCATACTCAATTACGCTCATATTTCCACCAATAGCACCAAGTCCGCCTAATGGAGTAAATTTAACACTTGCATTACCTTTGTAATTTATCCAAGGATATAGCCTTTTTTCTTGAGCTTTTTCGTTTTCTTTCATCGATTCAGCTAAGGCTTTTTGCCAATCTAAATCACCTTTTAAAGAAGCTGGTAAGATTTTTTTCTTACGCTTTTTTTTCTTTTTAGCTTTTTTATCGTCAATTTCTTCTTCTAATTCTTCTAAAAGTTCATCTTCGTTTTCAGCGTTTTCATAACTTCTTGCTACTTTTGTTTTTTCTAAATCTTCAATATTCATTTTCATCCTTTAGTAATTTAAAAAGTTCTAAGAATGATTTAACAGATATTTCATGAGCTCTTTTGTTTTCATCAATTTCTAGCTTATCTAATGCTTGTTTTACCTTTGTTTTATTTGAAAATGAACTAAGCATTTTTTTTCTTGGTTGATTAAAGGCTATCTTGATAAAAGAATTAAAAGCTTTTAAATCTTTTTTATCCAACAAACTAGGCTTTTTAATAAGCTTAATTACACTAGAATTTACTTTTGGCATAGGAGTGAATGCACTAGGTGGCACTTCACAAACATTAACTTTATCACAAAGTAAATCCGTAATAACACTTAAAGCACAATAATCAATACCAAAAAATCTATCTGCTAATTCTTTTTGAATCATCACAAGCATACCTATGCAGTTATCATCAAATAAAGCATTTATAATAATTTGCGAACTAATATAATACGGCAAATTAGCACATATAAAATAAGGCTCATCGCTAATTTTTACATTCATAACATCAGCATTTATTAGCGTAAAATCTCCACTTAAAATCTCTTTATTAAAACGCTCGTTTAAAATAGGAATTAAACTATCATCTATTTCAAAACTTGTTAATTTAAAACCGCTTTTAAGTATTGGAGCAGTTAAATCACCTAAGCCAGGCCCAATTTCAATTAATTTTGCTTTTAAATCTTTGGGTATCGCTTGGATGATCTGCTGTTTTACTAACTCATCTTTTAAAAAATTTTGTCCGAATTTCTTTTTTGCCTTAATCATTTGGGGAGTATATGAAAAAATATTTAATGTATAGAAAAATTATTTTGAAATTCCTATTTCAAATTCTCAAATAAAAAATAATAAAAAGTGGGAAAACTAAAATGGTGGTTAGAGGCAGAATCGAACTGCCGACACGCAGATTTTCAGTCTGCTGCTCTACCGACTGAGCTATCCAACCACCGAAGTAAAAGCCGTTATTATATATGATAATTCTTAAATTATGCTTAAATTTTTTCTAATGCGAAAATTTGTTGTTTTAAAAACGAATAATTAAGTATTGAAAGTATAAAAACTACAATACTAGCAATACTTAAAAATGAAATTCCTATTTCAAATTCTTGAAAAAATAAAATTATCAAACATAAAATCATTACTAAAAAACTAAGACTTATCGCTTTTATTTGTCTTTTTTTAGCCTTATCAAAATTATTTTCATTTTGATTTTTAAATAAAATCACCCTATCAATAGCAACTACAAAATAAGTATTTTCGTAATTTTTTAATTCATCTTGGATTATAAATTCTTTATTTTTATAAAGTAATTTATTATTTTTCACACTATACTCACTTGTAATTAAAGCACTTTTTGCAAGTCTTAAAAAGCTAAACATCTAAATCTTTCATATATTTTATAAACAAATCCCCACGCTCAGCATAAGAACTAAACTCATCTAAACTAGCACACGCAGGACTTAATAATGCTATTTCTTTAGTTGTTAAATCTTTATAAATCATACTTACAGCTTCTTTTAGATTGGTTCTAATTGGGTTTAATCCGTGCTTTTTAGCAATATCGCTAAAATCGCTCTTACCTATTAAATAAAGCTTTATATTTTTATCTAATTTTGAGAAAAACTCATTTAAATCTTGACCTTTAGCATCTCCACCAGCAATTAAATGTAAAGGCTCTTTAAAACTATTAATAGCAGCAAGTGCAGCTGAAATATTAGTAGCCTTGCTATCATCAATCCAAATTCTATCTTTGCTATCTTTAAAAATCTCAACTCTATGACGACCAATTTTAAACTTAGATATTTTTTCATATTCAATTTTGCCACTAATAATCTTACAAGCAGCCAACGCTAAACACGCATCTAATAAAAACGGCTCATTGTAATTTAATCTAGCTAAATCAATATCAAAAAGCTTAGCTAAATCACTAGAATTCTCATAAAAATATTTAATACAATTTGCACTCTTTAAATACTCTTCATATTTTTTAGGCACAATAATACTTGCTGTTTTATTCATTCTAAAAATTAAATCAAGTTTTGCTTTTTCATAATTATTAAAGCTTCCATGCCAAGAAATATGATCATCACAAATAGGTAATAACACATAAAGTTCAGGTCTTGCAACCTTAGTATAATGAAGGGCAAAAGAGCTCATCTCAAGGACAACTAAATGTGCTTTAAGATTCATTAATGCAATTGGTTTTCCTATATTTGCTCCTGCTTCAATATTAAGCAAATAAGAAATCATTTCCGTTGTAGTAGTCTTACCATTAGTCCCACTAACCCAAATGCTAAGCCCTAAAGCTTCGTTATAAAAATCAATCTCACTTGTTAAATTCTTAGCACTTTTACATAAAATATGATTAGGCGCAATTCCAGGACTAACTACTTCTATACTACTTTTATCAGGATTAAAATAGCTTGTAGGTAAAAGCTTATTACCAAATTCATCTTCACTACAAACGCTAAATTTATCATCATATATATACCATTCACCCTTTTTATAAGTGCTTGTAATCGCCTTAGCAACATTTCCATATCCAAACATTGATAACATAAAACTCACCTTAATTTAATAGTAATTAACGCTAAAACATTGCAAATAAATGCAATTAGCCAAAATCTAACTATGATTTTATTTTCACTCCAACCAATTTGCTCAAAATGATGATGAATTGGAGCCATTTTGAAAATCCTTTTATGAAATATTTTAAAACTTCCAACTTGTAAAATAACGCTAATAGTCTCAAGAACAAAAACAAAACCTATTAAAATTAATAAAATCTCATTTTTTGAAATTATCGCTAAATATCCAACAATAGCTCCTAATGTAAGAGAGCCGCTATCTCCCATAAATACTTGTGCTGGATGGCAGTTATACCATAAAAATCCTAGTAAAGCACCAATTAATGCAAGTGCAATCACAACACATTCTTCACTCCCGCTTACTCTAGGTAACAATAAATAATTAGCATAAACAGCATTTGAGCTAAGATATAAAAACACTGATAATGTAAATAGTGAAAACACACTAGGCACACAAGCAAGCCCATCAAGTCCATCAGTTAGATTAATAGCATTTGAGCTAGAAATTAACACCAATACCCAAAATAATAAAGCAAAATACTTCATATCAATTATAGGATATTTATAAAATGGGACAAAAAGTTCTGTGCTAAAATTCCCATATATCATAATAGGTAATATTGTTATTAAAGATGCAATTAACATTAAAATCATTTTAGAGCGTGGTTTTAACCCAGCCTTATTTGCCTTTTTTAATACCTTGCCTAAATCATCAATTATTCCAATAGCACCAAAACAAACAATACACAAAATCGCACTAAAACTATAAACATTAAATGTAGTAAAAACAAGACTAGATAATAAAGCAGCACAAATAAAAACAACCCCACCCATTGTAGGAGTATTAGATTTTTTTTGATGATTTAGTGGTGCATCGCTTAAAATTGGCTGATTTGCCCCTACACTCTTTGCCCAAGAAATAAAAAGTGGCATAATAATTAATGTAATAATAAACGATAATAAAAACGCTAAAAAAGCCCTAACGCTAATGTAAGAAAATAAGTTTATATCAAGGTTAAACATTTTTGTTCCTAATAAATTTATAAAAAAGGCAAATATTATAATAAAATTATAAATTTTTAGAGTATTATTTCTCTTTTAACCAATATAAGGAGTTTATATGTTAAATCCAGTTCTAACAATTGCAGGAAGTGATTGCAGTGGTGGTAGCGGACTTGAAGCTGATTTAAAAACCTTTACTATGCATAAAACTTTTGGAATGGCAGTAGTTTTAGGAGTATATGCTGTAAATACTCAAGGAGTTTATGGTGCTTGTGTTATGAATGAAGATATTGTATCGGCTCAATTTGATGCAGTATTTAAAGATATTCCACCAAAAGCACTAAAAACAGGATTAATGGGGGATGCTAATTTAATAAGATTAACTATTGAAAAATTTAAAGAATATAAACCTAAAAATATAGTAATTGACCCTGTTATGTTTGCTAAAAGTGGTTTTAGATTAATAGGAGATGAAGATTTTAAGCTTTATGTAAATGAGTTTATCAAATTCGCTGATATTTTAACGCCTAACAAATTAGAAGCCGAACTTTTATGTGGATTTGAGATTAATTCTAAAGAAAAACTAAAAGATGCTGCTAAAAAATTAATAGACTTAGGTGCTAAAAGCGTGATTGCTAAAGGTGGAAAATATTTTGATTTAGCGATAGATTATTTTTATGATGGAAAAGACTTTTACGAGCTTTACGGCAAACCTTTAAATACCACAAACGATCACGGAGCAGGATGTACTTTAAGTGCTTCTATAGCTGCTAATTTAGCTAATGGACTTTCTAAACTACAAGCTGTAAAAGATGCTAAATTATATACACAAAATGCAATGGAATTTGCTCCAAATCTAGGAAGTGGCAGAGGCCCATTAAATCATATGTTTAATTTATAAAAAGGCAAAATATATAATTTTGCCTAAAACTTATATCCAAAACCAATCTTAAAAAAATAAGAATTAAATTCTTTAAAAAACTGCCTACTTAAATCAATATCCAAACTTAAACTATCATTTAATAAATACTTAGTTTGTATTCCAAGCTCAAAACTATTAAGATTTTTAAAATATAGATTTTCTTTAGAATATCCATCACTTATAATAAGCAATTTATCCTTGCTTAAGCTTTTAAAATAATTACTATTTAGCGAAAATGCAAAATCATTGTTAAGGTATTCTAAAGCAAAACCTAATTTTAAAAAGCAATTATTTTGCCTTTTAAATAAAGCTTTTATATATTCATTTTTATATTTTGTCTTTGGTAAGTATTCAAAAACAAAAGCAATATTTGGCTTATATACAAAATAATTTTCATAACTTAATCCAAATTCTACTTTTGAATTAACGCTAAAATAATCTTTATTTATAATCCCTAAATCATCAAGATTTATCGCAACTTCGTGCTCATTGTATTTAAAATCAGTATTTATATAAAAATTATCAAAATTAAAATTAGCATAAAATCCGCCGCCATAGATTTTATGATTTTTGCTTTCATTATTTAAGCTATATAAAAACAATCCTAAATTATTATAAAAATAATTATATTCATTAGATTTATTTATTTTTATTAGATTTAGCCAATAATTTATATCATTTATATCCCCACTTAAATACTCATAATCTAAATAATCAAACCTTTTGCTATCAAAATTTAATCTTGAAATAGAATAATTTAATAAGTCTTCTTTATAGAATTTATTTTTTATATTATTAATTAGCTTTTTATCCACACCAATTTTTGCAATATCAGGATTTTTTGCTGTAATTTTATTTATTGCATTATTTTCTAAATTCTTTTTATATTTATCATCAAATAATTCATTAATATCGCTAATATTTAAAGAGTTAAAATCCCCTATCCCAAGCAAAAAAGCTCCATTTTGCTCTTTTTTTACTATTACTTCTTTATCAAAACCAAAAACACTAAAGCCTTTTATAGTATATACAGCAAAATCTTTACTTAAATCCTTACTACTTCTTGCTAAAAGTAAAGGAAAGAATCCTAAATTATTTTGATAATTTACAATTTTTATATCATTATTTACGCCTTTTATCTCTTCATCAACGACAATAGCCCCACTAAAACCATCATTAAAATAAAGAACAAAATTATTATTATTAGCTTCTAGTGTTTTAGCTCTAAAACCACCATAAATTGATGAAGAATTTAAAATCAAATTATCAAAAATCATATTTTTTGAATTAATTGTAGAATTATTGATTTTCGCATTTTTTACTTTTAATTCTTCATTAGCTAAATTACTATAAGCAATCTCAATATCCCCACCTAAAATATCAGCATTAATAGCAGATGCGTTAGCATAAAAATACGCATTATCGCTTTGAGTAATGGTATTATTAAAAGTAGATTTATAACTTGTAAAAAATCCACTATTATTTATCTTTTCAAAACTAGAATAAATACTATCTACATTTAAAGTATTTTCTAATTGATTTTTAAACTTAAAATTGCTTCCTACTAAATCGCCATTATTAATAACCCTATCATTAAAGGTAATATCATTTCCTATAACCCAGCCATTAATATCATTATCTAATTCTTTATTAAAAGTAGTAATATCACCTAAAATCATACCATCATTATAAGTATTTGCAAAAGTTAAATTCTCTCCAGAAATAGTGCTATTTTGATTATTTTTTAGATTATTTTTAAATTCTAAAAAATCCCCATTGATAGTATCATTATTGATTACTTCGCCAATAAATTCTGCATTATTTACATCCATAACAGCATTATTAATCACTTCATTAAAACTAGCTTTATTATCTATAAAAATATATGAATTATTTTCTAAAATTGATTTAAATGATAAATTATTTCCAGATATAAGCCCATCAGTATCATTTAAAACATCTCCATTAAAAGTATTGTTATCTCCAAAAATCCAGCCTTCTTGAAAGTTAATAAAATCATAAAAAATATTATCATCTCCATAAATTAAGCCATAATTTTGCATATTAAAAAAATTATTATGATTAGCTTCTATCATTCCATCATATAGATTAAAAAACTCTTGATTTGTAGTAGTATTGGTGCTTAAGAAATATCCATTATTAACAAACATTTGAATATTATGAAATGAGCCTTCAAAAAATCCACCATTATACACCTCATTAAAAGTAGAAAAATTACCACTTAAAGTAGCACCAAAATTATTATTAAAAACACCAGAAAATTGATTTTTATCACTATTTATGACGCCTTCATTATCTATATCTTCATTTGTAATTATCTGATTTGAAATCACTTCATTTTCATTGATAATTAAAGCATTTAAAAAAGTTAAACTAAATAAAAATAACAAATATTTTTTAAACAATATAAACCTTTATATAAAAATAATTTTTAATTATATTTAAAAATTAGCTAATATTAAAATATCAAAATAATATTTTAAATTCTAATTTAATTTTTTATATAATATTTATAATTATTTTCAATTTTTCTTAAGAAATGATTTTTATAATTAATATTTTTTAAGGAGAATGTATGAAAAAATTATTATTTGTGTCAATTTTATCAAGTTTAGCTTTTGCTGATGTAAGTTATTTATTAAATGTAAAAAATATGGGTTGCAATGGTTGTGCTAAAAAAATAATAGAAGCGTCTAAAAGTATTGCTGAAGTTAAAGATTACAAGGCTGATTTTAATTCTAAAGATTTAGTTATTACTTTTGCTAAAGATATAGATATTAAAGCAATAGTAGAAAAAATCAACGAAATCGGCTATAAAGCAGTGCAACAATGAAAGCATTTTTTATAATGCTTTTAGCACTTAATCTTAATGCAAATGTTTATTTTATAAAAGATATGGCTTGTGAAGTTTGTGTTGATTTTATTAGTTTTTGTGCTAGTAAAGTTAGCAAAAATTATAAAGTAGATTTAAATTCTAAAACTCTAAAAATAAGTGATAAAACTTATGATGAAAAATCACTTTTAAAATGTTTAGCAAAAGATGGCTATGAAGCAATTTTGCAAAAATAAAATTAAGCTAAGCATATTTTTAGCTACATATATTTATGCAAATACCTTAGATGAAATCAATATTAATGCAGTGCAAAATATTGATTATTTAGAATTTTCTAACACTATTTACAATAAAGCCTATCTTAATACTCAAATAAAACAAAATCACACTTTAGATGAACTTATCAAAAATCATACAAATATAAGAATTACTACTAAAGATAGCGATAATTCAAATTCTTTAAAGCCAGATGATTTTTCAATCAATGGTGCTAAAACCTATCAAAATCAAATGTTTATAGATGGAATAAACATAACAAGCACCATTCAACCAGCTATGTCAAAAACGCTATATAAAAATGTCTGGTATAACCCATCTCTTGGTTCATATTCGCTTAATATAGATAGCGAAATTATAGATAATTTAAGCATTTATGATAGTTTTGTAAGTGCTAGTTATGGTGGATTTTTAGGTGGAGTAATTGATGCAAAAATCAAAAGCCCATCAAAAAATCCAAGTGGTGGATTTAGTCTTGGATATAGCTTTCAAGATAATATTTTTATAGATGATAAAATAAGGCAAAAATATTCTAGTGGATATGGTTATCAAGATTTTAGTAATTATTATAAAAGATATTTCAGTGCTAATTTTAGCTCATATTTAAATGATACTTTTGGAATTTTATTTTTTGTAAGTAGTAATTATTCAAATACAAAAATAAAACAAAAAGATATATACACAATAAATAAAATCAGCGATACAAATAACTTAATTTTGCTAAAAACTCAAAAAGATTATGATAACCATATTCTTAGCTCAACTTTTATTTATAATCCTTATTTAATAAATCAATTTCAAGAAGGCGTAATTGATTCTAATATGAAAGTAAATTATGGTGGATTTAGCTTAGCTTTTAATCTTGAAAGTGAATTAAAAAATATAAATCTTAATCAGCATTTATCATTTTTAAAATCAAATTCTTCAAGAATTTATGATAAAAAAGTTCAGTATCAATTCATCTTACCTTCAGGTATAAAGCAAAGTTATGGTGGGCTAGGAGATACCTTACAAACTGAAAAATTATATCAATATAAAGTAGATGCTAAAACTAATGAATTTAAAAATAATGATTTAGAATATAGCTTTAATTTTGGTTTTGAACTTAGTAAAAATCAAGGCAAAATAAATAGAATTAATCCTTATACAAGATATGAAAAACCAATTGATATTCTAGCTTGTAAAGAAAATGATATTAGTTGCATAAATAATCAATATTTTTCATATTATGAAACACATTTTGCAAAAGCTAAAAAATCAATAAATAACTACGCTCAATTTATACAAAGCGATATTAAATATCATAATTTTAGATTTAGATTAGGTCTTAGAAATGATTATGATAGCCTTAGCAAAAGATTTAATATAGCCCCTAGAACAGGACTTGAGTATTATTTAAATGATAATCAATTTTTAGGATTTGGATTTAATAAATATTATGATAAAGGGCTTTTAGCTTATATTTTATATGATGATTATTTTAGTGGATATGAAGAGTATTCAAGAATTGATTATAATAGCCCTTGGATACAAGATACAAAATGGCAAAAAGATAGAGTTTTTATGGGATTAAAAAGCCCTTATGCTAATGAGTTTAGCCTATATTACAACGCAGAATTTAAATATTTTAAAATGTTATTAAAATACATTAAACGCAAAACTTATAATGAAATTTATTCAGCAAATCAAGAAGAATTAGGCTTAGAAAGTATAAAAGATACTGATAATAATTATAAAGTTTATTATAATGGCAAAAAAACAGCTAATGATATTGTAAGTCTTAATTTATCTAGCAATGAAATTAGTATATTTAATACTAAAAATTATTTTGATTTAAATCTTAGCTATCTACATAAAAAAGGTAGTGCGACTAATTATTTAAGCACAACTGGTAAAAACATAATCTATAATGGTAAAACTATAAAATCAAGCGAATTGCCATTTGTTTATGAGCCTTTTATAGCTAATTTTACTCATAATTTATTTTATGATAATTTTAACTTGATTAATGAAATCACTTATCATTCAGCGAAAAATGATTTATACTCACAATACGATAAGAATTTAAATATGCAAATATTTAGCGATACTAAACTTAAGTCATATTTGAATTGGAATTTAGGATTTGGCTATACTAAAAATATTAAAAATACTAAATTAAAAATAAGTTTTAATATCTTAAATATTTTAAATAGCAAAAATAAAATCAGCGTATTTAATTGCAATAACGAATTATGTTATAAATACGCTAATTCAAGGCTATATACTTTTAATCTAAATTATAATTTTTAAATTAGTGCAATTAAGCACTAATTTTTAATGTAAGCTAAACTTAAGCGGCACACTAATATCTAAAACTCTTTCATAACGCTTAAATTTCGCTATCTCAACGCTTTTAATTCCTGCTTGATTTAGATTTTCATATTTTGATGGCTTAAGTATTTTTATATTTTTTGCCTTACCATAATCATAGGTAAATCCTACAACCACTACTCCTTGCTCACGCCTTTTTCTTGAACTCATAGGATAATTGCTCTTAGCAGTTTTATTTAAAACTGATTGAATATGAGAGATTAATTCATCTTGATTATTCCCACCTGCAGGAGTATTATTACTAATTGTAGTAGTTGGTTTAGCTTCATTTATCTTGCTTGCTAAAGGTTCGTTTTTAGGTGTGATTGGCTCATCTTGAGTTTTTTTAATTTCTTTTACTTCTTGCTTTGGTTTTGGTTTTTTATGGTGCTTTTTTTTAGGTTTTAAAGCAAATTTTTCTTCTTTTATCTCTTCTTTGATTATTTCTTCTTTTATTTCTTTTACTTCTTCAATTATTTCTTCTTTAACAGCATTTTGAGGTATGCTAGGAGCATAAAAAAGCACCGCTAAAGCTTTATCATTTTTAATCTCACTTGTCTTTACATCAATTCTAAAAAAACACGCCAACAAAACCGCATGAACTAAAAAGGAGATGAAAAATGCGATTTTATTTTTCTGTTGCAATAGCAAAATTTTCATGCTTTAACTCTTTTAAAATATCCACTATTTTTACAAAATGTTTATAACTAGCGTTCTCATCAGAGCGTAAAATTACAATTTCATCTTTACTAATACTTGATAATTTTGCCTTTAATTCATCTACGCTAAGCAAACTCTCATTATAAAATATCTCGCCAGTTTCATTAATACTTATAAATACTTTTTGCTTATCATCAATGCTTACGCTATTTTCTGATTTTGGTAAGTTTATAGCGATTTTTTCTTCTGCTATAAAGGTGCTAACACTTAAAACAATGCAAAGTAAAACTAGCATAATATCAATAAATGGAACTAGATTTAAGCCTTCTTTATTTACTCTCATTATTTTCCTTAAATCTTGATAATACAACATCAACTTTTCTAATAAATGCGTTGTATATCATAAGAGTTGGGATTGCTACAACAAGTCCAAGTGCTGTTGCTTTTAGTGCTAGTGAAAGCCCTAGCATAATACTTTTTGCGTCCATAGTAGCTGCATTTGCCATATCATAAAATGTAATCATTATGCCTATTACCGTGCCAAGCAAACCTATATAAGGAGCGTTTTGATAAACGATGTAAAGACAGGTGAGATTTTTACTAAGTGCTATTTCTAATTCATCTTTACATTTATAATTTTTAATATCAATATTCTTAAAAAATATTAGCCTTTCAATACTAAATGCCAAAACTAAAAAGCTCATAAAAAATAATATCGCAAACACAAAATAATCTAAATATTCTTTTAAAAATTCCACATTTTCTCCTAATAATTGATATTCTAAAAAAGGCTAAAAAGCCTTTTTTAGTTTAGAATTTGTAACTAAAACCTAGTTTTATATTTCTTCCTGCTTCATAGTCGTTTGCAGTTTCAACACCAAATCTTCTTTGAGAATGTGAAACATAAGTTTTATCAAATAGATTGCCAACGCTTAAGTTTATTTCAAGATTTTGAGTAGGCATATAACTTGCATATATTTCGCTTACTCCATAACCTGCTTTTTTAGTTCCATCTTCTAAAGTCTTACCAGCAAAAGCTATTAGGTTATAACCAAATAATGTATCAATTGGACTAGCAAAATATTCAGCATTAAATGTATATTTATCCCCACTATCACTATATGCCATTACGCCACCAACTTTACTTTTGTCTTTATGTTTTGTTGTTTGATGAGTATAACTTGCACTAAATTTTAAATTCTCATAAGCATAAGAAGCATATAATTCAACCCCACGAACATTAGATTTACCCATATTCATACGATTGTAATTATTCTTAATTGTTTGTCCGTTTTGAGTAGTTGTTACGCTTACATTTTCTTTAATTAAATTCTTATAATCAGTATAAAAATATTTAGCTACAAAATTAACATTATGTTCATTAAAGTTATTTTTATACCCAAATCCAGCTTCATAAGCATCACCTGTTTCAGGCTCTAAATTCTCATCAATATAATTTGTATTAAATGTATTTTCGCTAAGTCTTAAAGCTTCAATCGGATCAGGTCCTCTAAATACTTTTGAATACCCAGCAAATAAATTAATGCCGTTTTCTGCCTTATAATCAAGTGCTAATGCAGGGCTAAAATTATTAAATCCTTGAGTTTTCTTGCCAAAATTATCTATAGTAAATCTATCAAATCTAACTCCAGGAATTATGCTAAATCCACCAATTTGAATAGTATCTTGTAAAAATACTGATAGGTTGTTTGCTACTTCTTTAGGATGATTGTTTGTAGGAGTTACAGAAATTGCTCCATTTGTTGCATCTTTTAAACTTGAATGATTTTTTCTAAAGCTTGTAGTTTGATACCACTCAAGTCCATAAAATACTTCTTGATTAAAGCTAGTATTTTCAAATCTTGATTTATTGTTTAAATAAGCACCTGTGGTTTTTACCCCATCATTTGATAAAAATGCTTTACCACCTGATTTTTTAAATTCTGCATAATTTGGAACTTCATCTTTTATAAGCCTATGTTCTGTATGATAAACTCTAAATTCGCTATCAATTAATTCATTTGGATTGTAATTGTAGTTAAATGTATAGGTATCTCTTTGCATTTTTTGAGGCAAAATAGGTTGAGCTCTTTCTCCTGCTTTTAGTGTGCCTGTATCAAATGCCACCGAGCCACCAAATTCACCTCTAAATGGAAAATCACCATCATATTCAGTATGCTCATAGCTAAGACCTGCTTTATGCTCATCTTTTTCATAATTTACTTTAAATAAATAGCTTAAATCATGACCCTTACCACCAATATCATTGCCATTTCCATCTTTTCCAAAGCCATAATTTTTATGATTGATATATGCTAAAAGACCAAAATTATTATCAGTTTTACCATAAGCCATTATGCTTTTTTGCCATTCTTTATTATTAGTTGAATAGCCTGTTTTAAACTTACCGCCAAAACTCTCATCACCTTCTAATAAATCAAATGCACTTGCAGTCTTAAACGCAACCGAACCACCTAAAGCACCTGAGTTATTAGCAACACTTAAAACACCCACGCCAACATCAATAGCTTTTAATAAATCAACATCTAAAACTAAATCAGCCGAGTGATGAAAAATATTTCCACGTTGTCTTGCACCATCAATAGTAATATTAATACCCCTATCATTTACGCCACGCATATAAAGTTTTTGATTAAACTGATTTGTCCCTGCTACATAAACACCTGGAATATCACGCATAACATCTCTTATTGCACCTGCGTTTTTATTTGAAATTTTTAGCGAATCAACATTAGAATATCCAATTGAACTAGCATTTACTTCAATAGTATCAAGATTAGCATTCTCATTAGCCAATAAGCCAACACCACCAAATAAGCATAAAGCCAAAGAAAGTTTTAAAGATTTTCTCAAAATATCTCCTTAATTGATAATAAAAATGATATTCTATAATATTTTTAGTTAATAACAAAAATAATTATCATAATATTTATAAGTTTTAAATAAATGATAGTTATATTGATAATAAATTTTATTTAAAATTCAAATTCATTGTAATATTGTTTAAGATTTTTAAAATAAAGAATTTAATTTAGCTTTTGTAGTTTTATAATTTTTTAGAAAATACTTCGTATAATAAATCTATTTCACTATCTTCAAATATAGCTGAATTTTTATTTTTTAGATAATCTTTCATCTTAATTTTATTGATACTTACACTCACTTTACAACCCCTACAATACATTAAAAATCCTTCTCCTAAAGAAAAAAAATCATTTAATTCTTTATTGCATTCTGTGCAAGTTTCGCTAAAATAAAGCCTGCCTTCATATTCAATCATCAAAGCATAAGCATCTAAAAATACTCTTTTATAATGTTGAGTTTTTAATCTATTAATTATTCTTAAACTTAAATCATAATAAAAACTTCCGCACTCTTGATTATCTTTTAAATGCTCATATAAAAGCACACAAAAACTCTGCCAAGCCTTAATAATCTCATAATCATTCCAAGGCAAGGCTAATTGCATTGTTGAGTGTAGTTTTGGCAAAAATAAAGGCTGAATACTTAGCTCATAATCAATAATATTTCCGACTATTAAATGTGAGTGTCTAACTCCGTAAAATCTATAGCATTTTATTAATTCTTCGCTACTTAGGATAAAGACTATTAAATCTTTATCCCTAACGCTAAAGGTATTTAAAATTATTCCTTGCAATAATTAGCACCTTCGTTTGCAAAAAAAGTATCGTAATGAATGTTAAAAAAGGCATTTTCAAGACTTTTAAATAATTTTGGGTTTTGTGCTTCAAGACTTGCTAAAAGCTCTTTTGTTTCTGCTCTTGCGTGTGGCATTTTTACATCAAATCTCATAGCAGGACAAGCTTCATCACCTATTGTTTTAAGACCATTTTTAATAGCATTTTCTCTTAACATTCTTTCACGAACAAATATCAAAGGACGAATTACGGTAATTCCTTGTGCTGAAGTGAATTTTGCAGCAAGTGTTCTTAAAGCTCCATTATAAGTAAAGTTCATAAAAAAGCTCTCAATAGCATCATCTAAATGATGTCCTAAAGCTAATTTATTAAAGCCATTTTCCTTAGCATAAGTATATAAATATCCCCTTCTCATACGAGAGAAAAACGAGCAAAAGCTTGAATTTTGACGGATTTTTTCACTAGAAATCTCATAAATGTTACTTTCAATTATTGTATGCTTTATGCCTAAAATCTTGCAATAATTACTTAGATATTTATAATCTTCGCCCATTCCATAGCTAAGCGTTACTGCTTCAAATTCAAACTTAAACGGGACTGCTCTTTGCATATGTTTAAGTAGCATTAGTAAGCTTAAGCTATCTTTTCCACCGCTAAGTCCTACTAAAACCTTATCGCCTTCTTCAATCAAATTAAACTTATCACAAGCTCTTGCCACTTCTTTAATAAGTCTTTTACTAAGCTCATTTTTAAACAAATGTTCGCACATTTTTAAGACAAATCTAGCACTATTTTTAGCAGCTAGTTCTAAAAACTCATCAAAACTAACATCAGCATTTCCACCTGCATCATCGCTAATTGCTCTTAATATAAAACAAGGCACATTAAGACTTTCGCAAACTAAAGCAACGCTTGCTCCTTCCATCTCAACCGCATCAGCATTAAAAGTATCTTTAATCCAATTTTTCTTAGTTTCATCGCAAATAAATTGGTCTGATGTCGCAATAATGCCGCTAACTACATTTAAATCAAGCTCTTTTGCTACTTTTTTAGCAATATTGTTTAATTTCTCGCTTGTTTTTATAAAAACGCTAGTTTCAGGGACATAGCCAGGTTTGTGTCCAAACGCTGTTATATCTATATCGTGCTGCACTAATTCTTCTGCAATTAATAAATCCCCTATTTTTAAATTAGGATTAAGCGACCCTGCAACGCCCGTAAAAAGCAAACAATCAGCCTTGTATTTTTCTATCATTACACTAGCACTTAGGGCTGAATTTACTTTGCCTATTTTTGAATAAGCAATAATTAGCTCATGCCCTGCGTAATCAATGAAATAATAAGTATTATTTGCATATTTACTCTCTTTATAAGAATACTCATTTAAAATTGGCTCAATTTCTTCACGCATAGCACCTAAAATTGCTATTTTCATAGGTTTTCCTTAAATGTTTTTATAAAATTTTCAATATCTTCTAGGCTTTTTATACTAATACTTGGTTTGTTTGTTATTTTTTTATTAAGTCCGCATAAAACACTGCTTCCAAATTCTATAAAACCATCAACGCTATTTTCTATACTTTTTATGCTTTGTTTATATAAAACAGGCTTAATAAGTTGCTCTTTTATAGCTAAAATGGCTTCATTTTTAGTGCTATAAGGCTTTGTAAAAGCATTTGAGATTACTGGTATGAAATCATCATTAAACAACAATTCTTTTTCTAATTTATTAGCTGCACTTTGCATTAAAGGACAATGACTTGCTACGCTCATATTAAGTAGCATTGCTCTTTTTGCTCCAGCATTTTTAAAATCATCTATGCTATTTTCTAAATCTTTTTTAAGCCCAGCTACAACTATTTGACCATCGCAATTGTAATTTGCTGCATAGATTTGCTTATTTTCCTTATTTGCTTTAGCACAAATTTCTTCTACTAAATTATCATCTAAACCTAAAATAACCATCATAGAAGCAGGATTTTCGCTACTTGCACATTCTTGCATATATTTTCCACGCATATTTACTAGCTTTAAAGCATTTTTTAATTCAAGTGCATTATTTGCACATAAAGCCGAAAATTCTCCTAAAGAATGTCCTAAAGATGGAGTGTCTTCATAACTAATAAAAGGCTTTATATCATCTTTTTTTCTTAAAGAAATTCCATTTTCTTCTAATAATTTTTCAAATACTTTATAATACATAATGCTATTTAGTAATATTGCAGGTTGGGTAAATTCACTTATATCTAATCTATCATTTTTACTAAAAATTAATTCTTTAAAATCAATACCACAAAAACTACTAACTTTATCATAAGTTTTTCTTACAAACTCAAAATTATCAAATAATTCTTGACCCATAAAAGCACTTTGAGAACCTTGACCTGGGTATAAAAATGCGTAATTCATATTTTTCCTTTTTAATTTATTTTATTATCAAATCTTATAATACAAGTATTAAAATCTTTTAATTACAGCTATTATAAATCTTTTTTACATTTTGTATAATATTATAAAAATATAAATTCCATTATTAAAATAATAAACGAAGTTTAACTTGCAATACTAATACAATCTATATTTTTAATATCACAATTTTAGCACTTTTTTATGATTGAATTAAAAATCAAGTTAAAAATAATAAGTTTTGTATATTTATAACTTACGATTATATATTCAAGATTGCTTGTAATTTATGAATTTGATAGCAATAAATGTATTTTAAAATTATAAAAATGATTAATTTTAAAAAACTGAATACTTTGAGTATATAATAAATATTAGTATAAGGCGAAATAAATCGCCTTAACAATTTTAGCTAAACCTTAGCCCTTAACCTCTGCAACAACCGCCGCCGTGATGATGATGGTGATGATCATCTTCATCATCGTGATGATGACCGCAACTTCCATCGCCTTTGCAACCACTATGTCCGTGATTTCCACATCCACATCCACCAGCTTGTGCTACTGCACCACTTTCTAATTCTTCAGGAGTAGCATCTCTTACTTCTTTAATATTTACGGTAAATAATAAATCTCTTCCTGCATAAGGATGATTATAATCAATTACTACGCTACTATCTTTGATTTCTTTAACAACAACTCTAACTGTTGAGCCATCTTCGTTTTCTCCGAATAATTCTAAGCCAACATTTAAATCAATGCCTGCGAATTGTTCTTTTGGTAATTCTTGAACCAAATTCTCATCATATTCTTGCCAAGCTTTATCTTTGGTGATTAAAATATCACTTTCATCACCCTCATTTAGTTTAGCAATTTCATCTTCTAAAGCCTCTAATACTTGATTTCTACCTAATAAAAATGAAATAGGATGAAAATCAGTATTATTTTCTAATACTTCATTAGTTTTTGCATCACGCAATATAAAATTAAGTGATACTACGCTGTCTTTTTTTATAGCCATTTTTAATCCTTTCTATTAATTTATACTTTTAGCTTCACTTGAATCTGGAAATTGTTTTTTAAGTGCTGCATAAAAATTATTTGCTTTTTCTGTTTCATTAATTGCCTTCAACGAATTTGCGGTATTTAATAAAATTAAAGGCATATTAGGAGCTTTTACCCCTTGATTATTATATAAATCTGAACTTGTTTTGTAATAATATATAGCATTTTTATAGTCTTTTTGTGCGTATGCAATTTGTCCTAAATAAAAATTACATTGTGCAGGTTTATGTTTTGCATTTGCTAATTCTTCAAAAATTTTTGCGGAATTTTCATAATCTTTACTATTATATAAACTTATAGCATTTGCCATTTTTTGAGCTGGAGTTTCATTTTTAGCTGCAACCTCATTTGCTACTACTTGCTGAGTTGTAGATTTTACAGCTTTATTCTCGCCCAAGCTACTAACTAAATTTGTTAATTCACTTAAAGCCTTTTTTAACTGATTAATGCTGTTTTTTTGATTTTTTAATTCTTGTTTTATTTCAGAAATATCTTTATCATAAATGTCAAGTTTTTCTTTTGAAAACTTTTCTACTTCTAATAATTTACCTTCAAAATTATAAGTTTTGTTATTCAAATCATCAACTACACTTTGAATACCTTCAATTCTTTCTAAAGCCTTATTTGTTTTAAAATCAACACCAGTATAATCTTTACTAAGAGTTTCAACCTTTTTTTTGTTCTCTAATAAAACTTTTTCATTTTCTGTTAGCCCATAAGGCTCTTTAATATTTATATTACCTGCATTAAAGGCTGAAGTTTCTGCGTAAATAATAGGGGCTAAAGCCCCTATAAAAAGTATTTGTTTTAGCATAAATTAAAACTGAACTTTTGTTTCTGCTCTACGATTTTGAGCATCGCATTCTTTTGTTTTATCATTACATACTGGGTTGTTTTCGCCATAGCTTTTAATTGTAATTCTTGAGCTGCTAACTCCTTGAGATTCTAAACCATCTTTAACAGCTTTAGCTCTTTTTAAACCTAAAGCTTGGTTATATTCTTCACTACCCCACTCGTCGCAGTTACCTTCAACAACAATATTTAAATCTTTACCATCTTGATTTAATAAACTTGCGTTATTTGATACTACGCCATACATATCTGAACGAATATCATATTTGTCAAAGTCAAAATATACTTTACCTAAAGAATTATTAATTCTTTCTAGTTTAGTATTAATATCTTCCTTAACATCTACATTCATATCTGGAGCAACCTCCACTTTTTTTGGAGCCTCAACTGTAGCCTTTTGACTACAACCAACAACTAAAGCTGCTAAAGCAACTGCATAAGCTAATTTTTTCATTTTTTTCCTTTCATAAAAAGTAATTGAAATTATAATTTCCAAAACTAAAAATTTATTTAATTACCAATCCAAAGTTGAAATTTTACCAACTTTTAGTGGGAAATGATACACTTTATTCTCATCAAGTCTTAAAATTCCTAAAGAACTTTGCATTCCTAATAATTTTATAAACATAATTGTCTTACCATCGCTACTAAAATTAGGGAAAATATTTCTACCATTTAATGTCAATTGTCTTACATATTGCGAATCAGTTGCCATAACATATAAGTTAAAATCTCCTGATTTTTCACGACTTGAATAAACTATATAATTATTATAAACACTAAAGGCAGAATTGTTTTTACCATGATAAACTAATTGAGTTGCGTTAGTTTTATCAAGACCTTGTAAATATAAATTAGGATAAGAACTTCTATCGCTAACAAAAGCAAAACTATCACTACCTACAAATCTTGCACTAACATCTATTCCTTTATACATAGTAAGTCTTTTTGTATTTTTAGTATTTAAATCTAATAAAAATATTTCTGGTTGATCTTCTGTTGTTTTAGTAATTAATGCTTTAGTTCCATCTTTGCTAATATCACTAAGTGCTAACATACCAGAACCTTGAGTAATTAAAGTTTTTTGATTATTCAATAAATTATATTTATATATACTCAAAATATCTTTATTATAATCTGTATAATAAAATTCATTTTGATTGCTATTTGCCCATTTTGCAAATAAATTTAATCCACCTTGCATAATAATTTTTTGATAATTTAAAGTGTAATCTGCAATAAGAATTTGACTTTGCTTAGCAGCTATTTTTCTAGTAATTAAAATCTTTTTATTCATCCAGTCTAAATCTGCTAATTTTAAGTCCTTAAACATTTGTGAAATTGCTTTGTGAGATAAAAACACATAAGCACTTTTTGGATAAGTAAAAGTATTATTATACTTAATTTCATTATTCATACCCTTAAGAGTTATGCTTAACTCATAATTATTTCCTACAGGATTTAAATTATAATTTAATTCATAATTTGCATTATTTTCATTAGTAATTTCAAATTTAGAACTTACTAAAACATCATTTTTAATTACCTTATCAAAATCAAAATTAACCAAACTACTTGTAGTTATTCTAATCTTAGGCAACACCTCTTGCTCGCTAACCACATCCATAATAATATCAGCAGTTAAGCATACTAAACTAAAACATAATAAAAATATCTTTTTCATTTTATCTCCTTGATACTTAATATAACCGAAAGCCTTAAACTACCACTATAATCTTGTTGATTTGGTGGAATTCCTAAATTTTTGTTTTGTTGATTAATAGTTTGTATAAAAATTCTTGCCTTTTGTCTTAAAGCAGAGCTTTCATTAAAACCATTATCTTTGATTTTTATTATACCATTTTTTGATATTGTAAAAGCTACTTCAAAAATTTCCTTATCATTAATATCTGAACTATTAGCAGTTACTAAACTCCAAACATTTTTCAAATACGCATTCACTCTACCAAAATATTCATCATAAATTCCAGAAACCTTAGCCGATGTTTGTGTAGTCTCTGAATTATTATTTGACTTAATTGTTGTATTAGCTAATTGTGATTGTATTTGTTTTAAAGCATCTAATTGTGATTGATTTAATTTATTTTCTTCTTGCTTAGTTTCCTTTTTTGGATTTTTTCTTTCACTTTTGCTAACTTTTAAATCCCCAAACAAACTACTTAAATCACTATCACCATCTTTACTATCAGTTTGTTGTTCTACTTTTTCATTTTGTTCAATTACTTTATTTTGATTATCTTTTGTAGCATTATCATTGCTTGTATTTTCTGGACTTTTATTTATTTTTTTTGCTACTTCTTTAGTATAGTCTTGTTTAACCTCGGCTGGAGTTTCAACATTATCTTCTACGAACAATATATCCACTTCACTATTGCCATATTTAATAACTTCTTCATTTTTAGCAAAAATATTTATTAGCAAAATAAATATTAATATAGTAAGCACATATATTAAACAAGATAATAAAAAAGCTTTTGATTTACTCATTTTGTTTGAAGTGAAATTTTTACAAATCCTGCTTTTGAAAAAGTTGATAATACTTGCATTAGCTTATCGTAACTTATATCTTTATCTCCAGATATATAAACTATTTTATCTTTATCAAATTGATTTTTAATTAAACTAAAATTATCAAAAAAAGCAATATAAGGATATTTTTTCTTATTTAAAACTACTTCATCTTTTGTAATACTTACGAAAATATCATCTTTTTTTGCTTTGCTAACACTTGATTTTGAGCCATTTGGTAAATTAATATTTTCATCATATTTTAAATTAGGAATTACTAGCATTAAAATTACCAATAACACTAACATAACATCAACTAAAGGAGTTATGTTTAACTCTGGGTCTTCGTGTAAAAAATCATTTTTCATCGCTAATAATCTTTATTTGACTCTCTAAAATATTTAAACATTCAAATACTTTTCGTTTCACAATTAAATGAAATGTATAAGCTAAAATAGCAGAAATAATCCCACTAGCAGTAGCTATTAAAGCATGACCAATTGGAGAAGCGATTTGAGTAATATCACCATTTCCATTTAAAGATATTAAAGTAAAGTATATTGAAACAACGGTTCCAAACAATCCTATAAAAGGCGAAGTAGTAGCAATAATACTAAGCCAAGTAAGGCCTTCACTAAGATTTTTAGAAGCCTCATTATAATAAATCTCTAATTTTTTCATAGAACCTTCACAAGGTTTAAAATAAGCCTCAAAAGATAAATCTTGATTTTTTAATAACCTATCTAAAGTTCTTAACTCTTCTTGATAAAATTTAGAAATATTGCTTAAGCGATATAAAAAAATCGCTAAAGCAATAATAGAATAAAAACCTAAAATCCCAACTGCTAATAAAGTAGCTAAGTCAAAATCTGAAATCAAATTCATTTAGAATCCAGTCTTCCTAAAGTTGCGGCAAGGGTTGCTGAATTTGCACCTGCTGATTTTAATAATTCTTTAGCTTCTTCTAACTTTTTTTTGCTTATTGAATTATCATTACCACCTAGATAAACAGCACCTTGAGCTAAAATAACAACACTATTTTCATCAACTTTTACATGGCCTGAATCAATAGCTATAAGCTCCTTTGAACCATCATAATTTTCCACACTAATTACACCAGCTTGAAGCAAAGAAATTACAGAAGCGTGGTTTGGCAAAACACCAAACTCACCTTCACTTCCTGGCACTAACACTGATTTAACTTCTGAATTAAAGATTTCTCCGTGTGGAGTAACTATTTCTAAAGTTAATTTATCCATATTAAGCCTTTAATTTTTCTGCTTTCTTAATAGCCTCTTCAATATTTCCTACCATATAAAATGCGTTTTCAGGTAAGTCATCATATTTACCTTCTAATATACCTTTAAATCCAGCTATAGTTTCTTCAAGGCTTATATATTTTCCAGGACTACCTGTGAAAACTTCAGCTACGAAGA
The DNA here is from genome assembly GCF_020138135.1 of Campylobacter sp. RM12647. NCBI lineage: Bacteria > Pseudomonadati > Campylobacterota > Epsilonproteobacteria > Campylobacterales > Campylobacteraceae > Campylobacter > Campylobacter sp. RM12647. The sequence goes on from NZ_JACGAS010000008.1 coordinate 28,614, forward strand.
ATGGTTGTGATAGGAATTTCTCAATTTTTCTAGCTCTTTCAACAACTAATTTATCTTCTTCGCTAAGTTCATCCATACCTAAAATAGCTATGATATCTTGTAAATCTTTATATTTTTGAAGCACACTTTGAACTCCACGAGCTACCTTATAATGCTCTTCACCAATAATTTGTGGGTCAAGCATTCTTGAAGTTGAATCAAGTGGATCAACCGCAGGATAAATTCCTTTTTCAGCAATACTTCTATTTAAAACCGTTGTAGCATCTAGGTGAGCAAAAACGGTTGCAGGCGCTGGGTCTGTTAAGTCATCAGCAGGAACATAAACAGCTTGAACTGAAGTAATTGAACCTTTTTTAGTTGATGTAATTCTTTCTTGGAATTTACCCATTTCACTTGCTAAAGTTGGCTGATAACCAACAGCTGAAGGAATACGACCAAGTAAAGCCGACATTTCTGAACCTGATTGAGAAAATCTAAAGATATTATCAATAAACATTAAAACATCAAGTCCCATTTCATCTCTAAAATATTCAGCCATTGTAAGACCTGTTAAAGCGATACGATTTCTTGCCCCTGGTGGTTCATTCATTTGACCATAGCATAAAGCAACTTTATCTAAAACATTGCTTTCTTTCATTTCATTATAAAGGTCATTTCCTTCACGAGTTCTCTCACCAACACCAGCAAATACTGAATAACCACTATGTTTAAACGCAACATTGTGAATTAATTCCATAATAATAACTGTTTTACCAACACCAGCACCACCAAATAATCCTACTTTACCACCTTTTGCATAAGGAGCAAGTAAATCAACTACTTTAATACCAGTTTCAAATATTTCACTTTTTGTGCTTTGGTCTTCAAATTTAGGTGGTTCTCTATGAATAGCCCATTTTGTTTCATAATTTTCTGGAGCACCTTCATCAATTAAATCTCCAACCACATTGAAAATTCTTCCTAAAACTTTTTCCCCAACAGGAACACTAATTGGAGCACCTAAGCTAACAGCTTTAGTTCCTCTTACTAAACCATCAGTCATATCCATAGCAATAGTTCTTACACGGCCATCACCTAAATGTGCTGCTACTTCTAATATTAAACGAATTTGCTTACCTTCAACCTCATAATTTACTTCAATAGCTTCATTGATTTGTGGTAAATAATCGCTAAATTCAACATCTACAACAGGTCCTAATACCTGAGATATAAATCCTTGCATATATTCTCCTATTCTTTCATTGATTCAACACCACTGATAATTTCAATTAATTCAGTAGTTATACTTTCTTGTCTTGCTTTATTATAAGCTAAATTAAGTTCTTTAACCCTTGCTTTAGCATTATTAGTTGCGTTATCCATTGCTTGCATTCTAGCACTATGTTCAGCTGCTAAACTATCTATCAATGAATAAAACATACTATATTCTATATATCTTTTTAGTAATTCTTCTAAAACTTCCTTTTCTTCAGGTTCAATTTCTAATAAAGAATTTGAATTAGTAATTTCAGAATTACTTGAATCTACAGGTAATAAATTACACACTGATAATTCTTGAGAAATCATATTTTTATAACCATTATGAACTAATATTATCTTATCAGTTAATGCTTTTTCATAATCACTAATAGCTAAATTAATAATTTCTCTGGCTTTTTCATAATCAGGTGAAGAACTAACGCCTGTATATTTATCTAGTATTTCAATTTTTTGAAAATTAAAAAACTCAATACCAACTTTTCCTATAGCTCTTAATCTAGTTTTAATACCTTTTTCTTTATTTTCTTTAATAATTTTACTAACTTCTTTTAAAGTTTTGATATTAAAACCACCGCACAAACCTTTGTCCGAAGTAATAAATACAACATCCACAATCTTAATCTCATGCTTACCAAAAAATCTACTATCTTTAGCCATATCAAATTGATTTAGCTTAAATGAAATTTCTTGCATAACCTCTTGCAATTTACTTGCATATACTTTAGACTTCTTAGCAAGCTCTTCTGCTTTTTTTAATTTAGCAGTAGAAACTAATTTCATAGCATTAGTAGTCTTTTGAGTATTATGAACGCTCTTTATTTTTCTTTTTATCTCTTTTAAATTCGCCATTACAAAACCTACGCTTGTGTTGCTTTAAACTCATTTAATAAATTTTTAATTTTATCTTCTAAATCACTATCTAAAGCTTTTTTAACTCTAATTTGCTCAAAAATCTCAGGAGACTTTGTTTCAATATAAGCATATAAATCATTTTCAAATTTAGTAATCTTATCTACAGCAATATCATCTAAAAATCCTCTAGTACCTGCATAAATTAGAACTATTTGCTTTTCAATAGCTAATGGGCTATATGGAGGTTGTTTTAATACTTCAACCATTCTTTGACCACGCTCTAATTGTTTTCTTGAACTCTCATCTAAATCACTTGCAAATTGTGCAAATGCTTGTAATTCACGATATTGCGCAAGGTCTAATCTTAATGTTCCTGATACTTGTTTTGTAGCTTTAATTTGAGCAGAACCACCTACCCTAGATACTGATAAACCTACGTTAATAGCAGGACGAATACCTGAGTTAAATAAATCTGTTTCTAAGAATATTTGTCCATCTGTAATTGAAATAACATTAGTTGGAATATATGCTGAAACATCTCCTGCTTGAGTTTCAATAATAGGTAAAGCTGTTAACGAACCTGCACCTAAAGCATCACTTAATTTTGAAGCTCTTTCTAATAATCTTGAATGTAGATAGAATACATCGCCTGGATAAGCTTCACGACCTGGAGGACGGCGTAAAATCAAGCTCATTTCACGATAAGCTACTGCGTGCTTACTTAAATCATCATATACTATTAAAGCATGTTTGCTATTGTCTCTAAAATACTCACCCATTGTAACGCCTGTATAAGGAGCAAGGTATTGAAGAGCCGCTGAATCACTCGCAGTTGCACTTACTACTATTGTATAATCCATAGCCCCATGTTCTTCAAGTTTTTTAACAACTTGCGCAACAGTGCTTTGTTTTTGTCCAATAGCTACATAAATACATACAACATTTTGACCTTTTTGATTAATTATAGTATCTACTGCTACGGTTGTTTTACCTGTTTGTCTATCTCCAATAATCAACTCTCTTTGACCGCGACCAATTGGAACAAGGGCATCAATTGCTTTAATACCTGTTTGTAATGGTTCATGAACGCTTTTTCTAGCCATAATACCTTTAGCTTTTTCTTCAACAAATGCAGTTTTTGTAGTATTTATAACACCTTTTGCGTCGATTGGCTCTCCTAAAGCATTAACAACACGACCAATTAATTCTTCACCAACTGGAACTTTTAATAATTGTTTTAATCTTTTAACAGAGCTACCTTCTTTAATATTTGAAAAACTTCCTAAAACTACAACACCAACACTATTTTCTTCAAGGTTTAATGCCATACCTTTTTCGCCATTTTCAAATTCAACCATTTCTCCTGCCATAACATTTTTTAATCCAAAAACATTAGCAACACCATCAGCTATTGAAATAACTTTACCAGTTTCTTCAATTTCTAAATTTAAATTAAAATTCTCAATTCTTTCTTTAATAATTGAGCTAATTTCATTTGCGTTAAAACTCACTGTTACTCCTCTTAAATTGCTTTCATTATATGCTGTTTGATTTTATCTTTTAATGAAGTTTCTGATACTATTATTTCATATCCTAAGTCTTCAATATAAATCTTTATTTCATTTTTATCATGAATTATATTTTTTAGTTTTATTTCTTTTTTAAAATAATTTGATAATTCTTTTTCGTGCTTTAATATATCATTATCACTAATTTTTTCTTTAGAATAAATATCAGCATAATAAATATTATTTTCTAAAGCTAATTTTTTAACTAATCCATCATAAACAACTGGAACTTTATCAAGTTTATTATTTACTCCTAATACCTTTAAAAAATTAATAATTTCTTTTTTATTTGTATTAGATAAACTCACTAAAAACTCTATCTTTTTATCTAAGCTAATGCCAACTGCATTTATTATCACTAATGTTTTTTTATCTTTAAAGGCTTCTTTTAAAATCTCAAAACAAGATATAAATTCTTCCCTATCTTTTCTTTGCATTATTATATTTACATACTTTTCCATTAGCTAACTTTCCTTGAAACAATATCTAATAAATCAGATTGTTTTAAATTAACATTAGTATTTAAAAGCTCTTCTATAAGTTCATTAACGACTTCTTCTTTAGCCTTTTTCTCTTCAAATATTTTTTGCTCTTCATAAGATTTTTTCATATTTTCTATCTCATTATTAGCATCTTTTAAAATATTTTCATTTAATTTTATAGCTTGTTCTTTAGCTAATTCTATTAGCTTATCAGCCTCGTTATTAGCTATTTCTATTTTTTTAATTGCTTCTTCTTTATTTTTTTTAGCCTCATCTAAGCTTTTTTCTATTGATACTAATCTATTTTTAATATTATCAATTCTATCACAATATATCTTTTTAATTGTCTTAGCAAGTAATAAATACATCATAACAGCAAAAATTACAAAATTTATAGTTCTATAGAAAATATCTGTATCACTAGCTAACAAATAAGTAGGTAATAAAATCCATATTAATCTGTTCATAAAGCAACCTTAAATTTTTTCTATACTTGCTCTTAAAGCATTTTCACACTGAAACAAATCAGCTTTCAACTCATTTTTAAACTGAATTTTTTTTGCTTCAAGTTCAGTTAAAAATTTCTGATAGTCTAAATCAAGACTAGCCTTTTTTTCTGCTATAGCTTTGCTTGCTTGCTCTTTTGCTACGGCAACTTGCTCGCTTTTGATGGCTTGAGCTTTAGCTCTTGCATCAGCATAAATCTTAGCAATTAATGTTTCATTATTACTAGCGTCTGTGTTATTTTGCTGAATTCTAGCTTCATCTTCTTTTATACCATCATCTCTATTTTTCATAAAGGTTAGCAATGGTTTGTATAAGATGTAATCTAAAATCCAAAGCAATATTAAAAACAACATAGCTGTTAATAACATCATTTTAAGATCTAAGTCATCAAACATACATTCTCCTTATTTTGATAAAACTTTATATTAACATAAAAAAATCAAATAATATTTAAATTATAAGTTTTTTATAGCATTTTCAACAAAATTTTTAGTATTTTCTTGATTTAAATTAAATATAAGTTTGCCATTTTGTATTTTAAAATCTATTTTAAATTCTTTTAATTTTTTTAACAAGCTATCATCAATTATGTTATTTGTATTTTTACCCTTGAGTTTATTTGCTAGTTTTTCACAATCTCTAACATTTAATTTTTGACCAATAATTGTATTTACTAAAATCTTTTCATCTTCTTTTTGACCTGCTATTACTTTAGCATGACCTGCACTTAATTTGCCATCAATAATTAATTTTTGAGTATCTTCACTAAGAGTAAGTAATCTTAAAGTATTTGCTATATTTGCTCTACTTTTTTGAATACTATGCGCTAATTCTTCTTGAGTAATTTTTCTAACTCTCATTAACTCTTTATAAGCTAAAGCAAGTTCAATAGGATTTAAATCTTCTCTTTGAATATTTTCAAGTAAAGCTAATTCTCTTGTTTTACTTGAATCTATATTTGCAATAATTGCTTTAATTTTTGTTTCACCTAAAGCTTTAATAGCCCTTAATCTTCTCTCGCCAGCAATTAAAAAATATTTAGTTACTTTTTCTAAATTTTCTCCATTTTCCATTGCCTTTTCACAAAGCTCATCAGCATCTATTACAACAATTGGTTGTAATAATCCGTGATTTTTAATGGAATTAGCAAGTTCATTTATACTATCTTCATTAAAACTTTTTCTTGGCTGATATGGATTTGGAGTTATATCATCTATACTAATATCTCTTATAGTATCTAAATCACTTCTAAAAACTCCACTTAACTCATCATCATAAGCTAAAGATATATCATCTAAAATACTACTAAAATCTGAACCTAAAGATTTTTTTGCCATTTTCTATCCTATTAAAGAATGTGCTAAGCTTTGATAAGCAACACAACCTGGAGATTTTATATCATACAATATTATAGGTTTTCCAAAACTTGGACTTTCTGCTAGTTTTACATTTCTTGGAATTATTACTATCTCTCCATCTTTTCTAAATAACTTGCCACTTAAATGCTTTTTAAGTTCGGCAACCGTATCCTTTGAAAGATTATTCTGTGGGCTATACATAGTAGGTAAAATTCCCCTTATTCTTAACTTCGGATTTATTGCTTCTCTTATATTATGAATCGTCCTTAAAATATGTGCTAAACCTTCTAATGCTAAATATTCACATTGAATCGGGATTATTACATCAGTGCTTGCTGCAAGTGCATTAATCGTGATATTTCCTAATGCAGGTGGCGAATCTATTATTATATAATCATATCTATTTACAACATCTTTTAAAGCTTTTCTTAAAATTTGTTTATTATTTACACCTGTTCCTAATTCTTGCTCAAAATTAGTAAGAACAATATTTGATGGAGCAAGGTCTAGTTTATTCAAACTTGTCTTTAAAATAATCTCATCTAATGTTTTTTTACCACTTAATACATGATATATATTAAATTCAAAATCACTTCTTTTAAATCCGTAGCCTGTGGTAGCATTACCTTGTGGATCCATATCTATTAGTAAAACACTTTTTTCAGCTACCGCAAGAGAAGCTGCTAAATTCACTGCCGTTGTTGTTTTACCTACCCCACCCTTTTGATTAGCTATTGTTATAATTTCACTCATCTTAAACTATATATCCTTTTGTTATCTACTAAAATAGAACCATCTTCATATAATTTTACATCATTTAATGAATAAGTATTATCATCATTTTTAAAATAAAACGATCTACTTAATTCAAAATCACTCTTATAATAATCAAAAATTTCTTTCCAAGAAATATTAAGATTTATTCTATCAAAAAAAGTTTTAAGTAATGTTGAATATGAAATATCTATATCTAAAATATTAGCATCTACTGGTGCTGTAGTTATGTTTATACCAATACCACAAACTAATTTATCTTTTATTTTTGCAGTGATTAGCCCTCCAATTTTTTTATTATCTAAATAAAAATCATTAGGCCATTTGATAAAAACTTTTGAACCAAATTCTTTTAAGACTATTTTCATTATCATAGAATAATATATACTAGCTGATTGAATAGGTAAATCATCTGGTAAATTATCATTAAAAAAAGATAAATATAAATTATTTTTTATATCTAAATTAAATTTATTATATTCATCAAAAAATATAAAATCTATATCTTTAAAATACTGATTATGAATCTTAGAATTTATATTGCCAAATGAATCGGTATTATCGCTAACCCAATTTCTATTACAAGAGCCAATTCCGTTAGTTTGTTTAAGCGTAGCCAATGCAAATGCGTGTTCTTTAAAACCATTTCTAATAGCATTTATAAGCTCAACTTGAGTTGAACTTATACAATTACAAAAAGCTAGATTATACAATGCTATCTCCTTGTTTTAACCTTTTACCATTTAAATATACATTAGCATCTAAAGACTTTTTACCTGCATCTTGCAATTTATAAACTTTTAAGCTGCCTTTTTTACAAGTTAAAATTAAATAATTTTTACCTATTTCTTTTATAAGCCCTTCTTTATTATCACTTTCACATTCATTCAATTCAAGCTCATTTAGCTTTAAACCATTTTCTAAAAATATATTAGGCCAATCATAAAATGCTAAATATTTTTGATATATTTCTTTAGCATTATTTAGCTCAATTAAACCATCTTGTTTTTTGATAATTTTTGTATGAGTTGCCTTTGAATCATCTTGTTTAATAGGTTGAAAATAATTTGGATTTTCTAAAAATTCCAAAAGCATTTTTGCTGATAATTTAGACATTTTGTCAAATACTTGTGGAGAATTTAAATCCTTAATATTTAATTCTTGTTGATATAAAATATCTCCAGTATCAAGACCTATATCCATATTCATAAGTGTAACTCCACTTACAATATCACCATTTAAAATAGCACTTTGTATAGGTGAAGCTCCTCTATAATAAGGAAGTAAACTAGCGTGAGTATTAACACAAGGTGCTATGTCTAAAATCTCTTTTGGTAGTATTTTTCCATAAGCTGCAACTATTATAAAATCTGGTTTTTTATTGCTAATTAAATTTCTAATCTCTTCATTATTTCTTAAGCTTTTTGGTTGTGCTAATTCTAAGTTTAGTTTTAACGCAATCTCTTTTACTGGACTTGGAGTTAATATTTTTTTTCTTCCAACTTCTTTATCTGTTTGGGTTAAAACTAGACTTACATTATGAAATTTACTAAGCTCTTCTAAAATAAATGCCGAAAATTCGGGCGTGCCCATAAATACTATATTTTTTTTCATGATATACCTAAAAATTAAGATATGTTATTCAAATAACATTTTTGATAAAGATAATTTTAACTCTTTAATACCATCATTAGTAACTGAAGATATTTTTGTAACAAAAACTAAATTATCATATCTTTTTAAATACTCATTTAAAAGTTCTAATTCTTGAATCAAATTCTCTTTAGCCACATCACATCTTGTGATTGCAACTGCAAATTTAAAATCATTCAAGCCATAAGCTTCAAGTTCTTTGTATAAATTAATAAATTGTTCTTTAATGCTCATTTCTTTAAAACTATCTAGCATAAATAATAAGCATTTTGACCTTGATATGTGTTTTAAGAACTCATATCCTAAACCTTTTCCTTCGCTAGCACCTTCTATAATTCCTGGTATATCAGCCATTACAAACGAGTAATCATTAATATCTACAACACCTAATTTTGGAGTAAGAGTTGTAAATTCATAATCAGCAATTTCTGGCTTAGCATTACTTACTATACTAATTAAAGTAGATTTTCCAACATTAGGATATCCAACTAATCCAACATCAGCAATTAATTTTAATTCAAGTCTTACTTCTAGACTTTCTCCTTTTTTGCCAGGTTGAGCGTATGTAGGTCTTTGATTAACAGAACTTTTAAAATGTCTATTTCCAAGGCCACCTAAACCACCATTTAGTAAGACTATTTGCTCTCCTAAACTCGTAAAGTCATGTAAGATTTCATTGGTATTAATATCAATAATTTGAGTACCTATTGGAACTTTTATTTCTAAATTCTCGCCTTTTTTACCACTTTTATTTCTAGGTAATCCACAATCACCATTACTAGCTTTCAAATGTGTTTTGCCTTTAAAATGCGCTAAAGTATGAAGATTATTATCACAAATAACCACTACATCGCCACCACGACCGCCATCGCCACCATCAGGACCACCTAGTGGTACATGTTTTTCACGGCGAAATGAGCTAGCACCCGCTCCGCCGTTACCAGAGCTCAGCCTAATTTTTATACTATCAACAAACATTACCTAAGCTCCTTTTAATTTAAATTATACTGCAGGATATACAGAAACTTTTTTGCGGTTTTTGTCTTTTCTTTCAAATTTAACAAAACCATCAACTAAAGCAAAAATAGTATGATCTCTTCCCATACCAACATTTGCTCCTGCGTGAGTTGCTGTTCCTCTTTGGCGAATAATAATATTTCCAGCTCTTACAAATTCTCCACCAAATTTTTTAACACCTAAACGTCTACCTATAGAATCTCTATTATTTTGAGTTGAACCTTGACCTTTCTTGTGTGCCATTGTATTTCTCCTTACGCTTTAATTTCTTTTACTACTACGCGAGTAAATTGTCTTCTAAAACCTCTTTTTAATTTAGAGTCTTTTCTTCTTCTTTTCTTAAAAATTACAACTTTTTTATCTTTTCCTTCGTTGATAACTTCAAGAACAACTTTCGCTCCACTAACAAAAGGGGTACCGATTTTTAATTCTTTATCGTTAACAGCTAAAACATCTGTAACTTCTACGATAGACTTTTTCTCTGCTTCAAAGCGATCTAACTTTAATTCGTCGCCAACACTTACTTTGTACTGCTTACCGCTATGTTTAAAAATAGCATACATAATTCATCCTTTGTAATTTAGTAAGTCCCATCAAGCACTTTAAATATTAGAAATTTAAAGATTTAAATAAGCTTAAATGAGTTGTAAAAAGCGAATACTATCAAAAAATCATTAATTTTTATTTAAAAATTTATTTTTTTTGCTACACTAATGCTATTTTTAGTTTAAAAGGAAACAAAAACATGAGTTTTGAAGGAAGAGACGAACTAGTTAATTCTAGTATTAATTATTTTGAAAAATATACACACAAATTTATTAATAACATACAAGCTTATTATAGAAGCGAAGGCAAAATTTTATCAAAAAATTGTGAAGATGCTTACGAAGAATTATTTTCTATGTTACTAACAAAAGATTTTAGTATAGAAAGAGGTAAGGAATTAGCCAAGACAAAAGACTTTGATAGAGCTTGCTTTTTTGAATTTTTATTAAAAACTTATATAGATTTTTCTAAGCATATTATGAATAATGGATTAAACAATAAATTAGTTGTTAATCTTGCCTTTGCATTGGAAAGATATGGTTCAATTTTTTGCACAATTTGTCACGATTCTACGACTGCACAAAGTTCAATTAATGTATTTTCAGCAAGTAGTTCTGGTGGATTTTTTATACACGAGAATTTTATAGATACATTTAAAAAAATGTATTCTGTAGGAGAAAAATTAGAATTTTTAAATCTTTATAATGGTGTTCCTGTTAGAACTTACGGAGAAATTTTACAAGTTGAAGATGCGAGTATAGTTGTAAAAGTTGATTTAATGCAAATTTTAGCTATGAAAGAAGAAGATTGCGCTTATATAGTTCAAAATCAATATTTGCAAAAAAATATTAAAGCAAATATTTTATCTGTTAATATTGTAAATTGCACGGTAACTTTAAATAATTTTGAAAGCCAACCATATATGCACGCATTAAAAAGAGCATATCCTAGAGTGCATCCTAATGAATTTACTAAAATAGCACTAACTCATGAAGATGGAAGGGTTGCTAATGGAAAATTATTTGATATTTCAGAAGGTGGAATTGGTGTTGTTTCTAATGAAGATGTAGGATTTAAAAGAGGTGATATTTTATCATCTTACATTTGTTTACATATGCCTCATTCAAATGAAGCAGTTGAGTTTAATTTAAAATTTAAATTAGTTGTTTTAATTGTATATCAAAATGCTTACAGATATTGTTTAGAGATTTTACCAGACCAAGAAGATGCTAAAAAAATCCAAGAATTTGCAAGCAGAAGAGTAGAAGAAACTTTAGTAGAGCTTAAAAATCAATTAAGCCTATATAAAAGAGATTAAGATATGAATTTTATTACATTCGTAATTGACTTGTTTACAAATAATAATTTAATTTGTATGCTAATAGCCTATTTAATAGGCTCAATTCCTTTTGGATTAATATATGCTAAAAAATTTGCTAATGTTGATATTAAATCTCAAGGTTCAAAAAGCATAGGAGCTACAAATGTATTAAGAGTTGTAAAACAAGTTAATCCAAAATTGGCTAAAAAATTAGCAATAGCTACTATGTTAAGTGATTTTTTAAAAGCTATGCTTCCAATTTGTATTGCTATGTTTTTAGATATAAGTGAAGCAACAATTTGGGCTATGGCAGTTCTTAGTGTTATAGGACATTGCTATAGCATATTTTTAAGCTTTAATGGCGGTAAAGGCGTAGCTAGTGGGGCTGGAGCTTTAATACTATTAGTTCCTTACTCTGTAATTATAGGTCTTATTTTTTGGCTAATAATCGGAAAAGTATTTAAAATATCTAGCTTAGCATCATTAATAGGATTTAGTATTGGAGTAATTAGTGCAGAATTTTTATACCCTAATATTAGTATTAATTCTCACGCACCAATATATTTAATATTATTTTTTGTGTTCTATAAACATATACCAAATATTATTAGATTGATTTTTAAAGACGAATGCAAAGTCATATAAAAATAAAAACAAAATTTAAATGTATAATAGGCTTATTGGAATTTGAAAGATTAGAAAAGCAAACAATAAGCCTAAAAATAAATGCAAAAGCTGATAGTTTTTTAGACTATGCTAAAGTAACTAAATTATCAAAAAAATATTTAAAATCAAAAAAATTCTTTACCTTAGAAAAAGCTAATAAAAAACTAGCAAAAAAAATAAAAATCAAATTTCCACAACTAAAAAAAATAAAAATTGAGATTATTAAATTAGAGATTATGAAAAACACAAAACTTAGTGCTAAATACAAAAAAAAATATTAAAATAACTTTAAAAAAACTTGAATATTTGCTTAAATTGTGTTAGCATAACCTTAATTTTACTTTAAGGAAAAAAAATGCGTATTTTAGTAGTGGAAGATGAAATATCTTTAAACAAGACACTAGCCGAAGGTTTAACTGAATATGGCTATCAAATAGATGCGTGCGAAAATTGTAAAGATGCTGAATATTATATCGGTATTAGAAACTACGATTTAGTATTGACAGATTGGATGCTTCCTGATGGTGATGGCACTGACTTAATACATGTTGTAAAACATAAATCTTCAAGAACTTCAATCATAATTTTATCTGCAAAAGATGATAAAGAAAGTGAAATAAGCGCTTTAAAAGCAGGTGCTGATGATTACATTAAAAAACCTTTTGATTTTAATGTATTATTAGCTAGAATTGAAGCAAGACTTAGATTTGGTGGGTCAAATACAATTAAAATTGATAATTTAGAAATAGACCCAGATGAAGAAAAAATTACTTATAAAGGTAAAGAAATTGAATTAAAAGGTAAACCTTTTGAAGTATTAACCCATCTTGCAAGACACTCTGATCAAATAGTATCAAAAGAACAATTATTAGATGCAATTTGGGAAGAACCTGAACTTGTAACTCCTAATGTAATTGAAGTTGCAATCAATCAAATTAGGCAAAAAATGGATAAGCCTTTAGGTATCTCAACTATTGAAACAATAAGAAGAAGAGGCTATAGATTTTGCTTTCCCAAAAAAGCATAAGAAATAAATTTTTCTTGCAACTAGCATCTACTATTACGGTGCTAGTTGTTATTTTTTCAGTTCTGTCGTATCAAATTCTAAAAATTAATATAATGCAAAATGAATTTGATAATTTAATCAAAAATGCTATTAGTATTATTGAAGTGAATAATAGTTCAAACTTTATTATTTTTAAAGACTATAAAATAATTCATTTAGATAAAAAAACTATGAAACCAAACTTTCAAATAATCAATGAAAATGATAAAAAAGTCTTGATTTTAACATATCCTTACAATGAATTTGGGGATTATATAATATTAAAAAAAGATATAAGTCAATCAATTAAAATTCTTGATACTATTTTTATATCTTTATTTTTAATAATTATTATTGCTATTAGTTTGATTATTTTTTATTCATTATTCTTATCAAGAATATTATCAATGCACCTAAAAGAATTAAGCGTTAAAGTTAGTAGGTTTGATGATAACTTTACAAATAGATTAGATTATAAAAACTATCCATTAGAGTTTAAAGAAATCATAAGTAGTATTAATCACTTAATTACTAGAATTCAAAACTATAATATGTCTCAAAAAGAACTATTTATAGGAATTGCTCACGAATTAAAAACTCCTTTAGCAGTTATAAAAGCTAAAAACGATGTAACGCTAATTAAATCAAGAGATAGTGAATATTATATTCAAACCATTAAAAACTCTAATGATAGCATAGATAATATCAATAAAATCATAAATGAAATTCTTAAAATTGGCAGATTAGAAGGTGCGCAATTTGAAGAGCCAAATGAAATAGACTTAATTGATTTTATTAGACAAGAAAGCAAAAATTTCAGCCTATTAGGCTCAAAAACAGGACAAAAAATAGAACTTAATCTAAACCCAAATGAATTAAAAATAAAAATACAAAAAACCTTATTCTCACAAATTTTACAAAATTTTATTCAAAACGCATTTAAATTTTCTCAACCAAATACAACAATAACAATTACAACTTTCATCAATAATATGACTTTTTATCTATATGTAGATGATATGGGTTGTGGAATTAGTGAAGATAAAGATTATTTTGCACCATTTAAAAGATTTGGAGATAAAGAAGGCGTTGGATTAGGACTTTATTTATCAAAATCAGCTGCAACCGCACTAAAAGCTGAAGTATCATTAGAAAATAGAAAAGATATGCAAGGAACAAGGGCTATTTTTTCTATGAAAATCAAAAAAAATTAAGAGAAGAAATATGGCAAAAAAAACTGCAATTATTGATTTAGGTTCAAACGGAATTAGAATGGCAATATATGAAAAAACTTCAAGATATGGTTTTTATATATTAAACGAACAAAAAGTTAAATTTCGTTTGGCACAAGGTGCTTATGAACAAGATAATGTATTGGTAGAAAAACAAATCAAAAAAGCTTACGAAATAATAAAATATTTTAAAACTCAAGCACTTAATTTTAAATGTAATAAAATATTTTGCATAGGAACATCAGCTCTAAGAGATGCAAAAAATAAAGCTGATTTAATTAACCTATTAAAAAAAGATTTAAAACTCAATATCAAAACTTTAAGTGGAATGGAAGAAGCATATTTAAGTGGTTTTGGAGCTATTAATTTACTACCTAAATTAGATGAAAAATCAATTTGTTTAGATATTGGTGGTGGTAGTGCTGAATTGTGTTTGTGTGAAAATACAAAAGTAGTTAAAACTTTCTCGCTTGACCTTGGAACGGTGAGATTAAAAGACTTATTTAAAGACAAATTTAATAAATTAGAAAAATATATAGATAATTATTTAGAGCAAATCCCTGATGATTTTAAAGCTTCTATCTTAATTACAATAGGCGGCTCATTAAGAGCTATTAGCAATGCTATTATGGAAAAAAACAATTATCCTTTAAGTCAGGTTCATGCTTTTTCTTATCAAGTAGATGAAGAAAGTGAATTTATAGAAAAAATTATAAATTGCAAAAATTCAGAACTTAGCTCGCTAGGAATTAAAAAAGAAAGACACGATACCATTAAAATGGGTGCTTTAGTCTTTTATAAAATAATTAAAAAATTAAAAATTAAGCAAATAATTACAAGTGGTGCTGGAGTTAGAGAAGGAATATTTTTAAAAGACTTATTTAAACACCACAAAGGGTTTCCAGCCAATTTTAATCCGAGCTTAAAAAGTCTTGAAGATAGACTAATTAAATACAAATCAGGCTCACTGGTTAGTAATGTTACAAGATTATTTAATACTTTAAATGAAATTCATTATGTTGATAAAAAATATCTAAAACACTTAACATATGCAGCAAAGCTCATTGAAACAGGTTTATTGCTTAGTTATTATTCAAACCATAAACATAGTGCTTATTGTGTTTTAAGTGGTCTAAATTTTTGTATAAAACACGAAGATAAAGCACTAATAGCAACTATAATAGAACAACACGGCAAAAAAATAAATTATGAGAATTTAAAATTAAAAAAATTATTGCCAGATGAAAATACCATATCTTGGCTTAATTTTATTCTAGCATTTTGTAATGCTTTAAATAAGGCTAAAGAAAACGAAATTTGTGATTTTTCTTATAAAAATAAAACTTTATATATAACAAAAAATACAAATAATTTCATTATGCAAGAAGCTATTAAAAAGATTAGCAAGCCAAAAAGTTTTAATGTATATATAAACAATGAAGAGATTTAACTCTTCACTAATTATTTAATAGAATTAATAGTCTTTAAAATATAATTTTTTGAGATTTCAAGTTTTTCTTTTTCATCTTTATTTAAGTCTAATTCAAGAACTTTTTTAATACCACCCTTACCCACTACAACCAATCTTGAATAAGCTAAATTATCTTGAGTAAAACTAATAGGTGTGATTAAATTCTCATCATCTTTAATAGCTTTAATAATTCTTGCAATTACACTTCCTATTCCAAATTCTGTTTTACCTTTTACTTTAAAAATTTCTCCACCCTTAAAGCGAACTCTGTTTTCAATCTCATCTAAATTAAGGTTAAACTCATTAATATTTTTACCGCCCACAAAGGCATTGCTCTTATAAAAAAACTGCGTATCTCCATGCTCTGCTAGCATAAAAGCATTTATATTTTTATAAGAAATTCCTAATTTATTAGCAATTTCAATCTTAAGCCTTGCACTATCAAGCGTTGTGCCTGTTCCAATTACTTTAAAAGTATCTAAGCCGCTTAATTTTTGAGCGTAATAAACAATGCTATCATTTGGATTTGTAGCTATTAAATATATACCATTAAAGCCCTTTAAGGCATTAATAATTTCTTTTAAAGGTTCATAATTAGCCTTAAGTTCAAGCGTTCTATCAGGCTCGATACAAGTTGTATATGCTAAGACAATAAGGTCACATTTTACTAATTCTTCTACCTTGCTAACAGCAAAAATCTTAGAATTTGAATTGGTATTTTCAAGACTATCTTCTAAATCAATCTTACTTGCGTTTGCTAAGCCATCTTTAATATCGTATAAATAAAGCTCGTTTGCTATATTTTGACTACTTAGCATAAAACTTGCAGCCGAACCAACGGCTCCAAGTCCAATAATTCCTATTTTCATTTTAATAAACTCTTAAATAATTCAACGCTATCAAGCTGCTCCCAAGGATAACTTGCAACTCCAACTTGCCCGTAAGTCGCAACATCAGCATAAGAAAATCCAGCTTTACTAGGCTCATCTAATCTAAATTTTTCTTTAATCCATCTAGGAGTTAATGCAAAATTTCTTTCAACAAATGCACTTAAAATATTATCATCAACACTTGCATTTGTCCCCATACAATCAACATTTACGCTAATTGGTTTTGCAATTCCTATTGCATAGCTAATTTGCACTATACATTTTTTAGCTAAGCCACTTGCAACTATATTTTTTGCTACATATCTAGCTGCATAAAGCCCACTTCTATCAACTTTTGTGTAATCTTTTGAGCTTTGTGCACCTCCTCCTATTGGGCTATATCCACCAAAACTATCTACTATTAATTTCCTTCCCGTTAAGCCACTATCGTGAAGGCTTGAGTGATTTACATATCTTCCTGTTGGATTAATATAAATAATGCAATCATCTTTATTAAATAGCTCTTTTGGTAAGCCTGAATTACAAATTAAATTCATAATTTTTGAGCGAACTTCATCAAGACTTAGGCTACTTACGCTTGGAGCTGAAACTACTATTGTATGGATTTTTTTAGGCTTACAATTTTCATAATTTTCCTTGCTCTCATAGTCAATTGTAACTTGAGTTTTAATATCAACTCCAAATTCATGTGGATTATTTAGAGCATATTCATATACTTTATTACAAATCATTCTCGCATAAAAAATCGCAGCAGGCATAAATTCAGGTGCTTCGCTACTTGCAAAGCCAAACATCATACCTTGATCACCCGCTCCCATTTCTCCATCACTTTTATCAACGCCTTGATTAATATCATTACTTTGCTCGTTTAATAACACTTGCACTTTAACATCACTTGGGTGTAAGCATTCAGCCTTGCTAAAATGAGAATTTTCTTTATAACCTATTTTAATTAAAGCGTTTTTAACTACTTCTTCATATTCACTTTCACTAACCTTTAAATTAGATTTAATCTCTCCACCAATTATTACATTCTTTCCAGCGACAAAAACCTCACTAGCAACGCGAGCATTTTTATCATAATTTATATGCAAATCAACAATGCTATCAGCAATGATATCAGCACATTTATCAGGGTGTCCTGCACTTACTACTTCACTTGTAAATAAATACATTTATTATCCTTTAATAATTAAATTTTGCCTAATTTTAGCCTTTATAGTTAATGTTTTGTAAGAGAGATTTGCTATATTTTTGCCTTTTTAAGGAGATATTATGAGCGTCTTAAGTTCAATGATTAAAAGATATAAAAGTACTAATTTAATTATAAAAATTATGATTGGTATTGTTGTAGGTGTTTTTGTTGGAATTTGTATTCCTAGTTTTACTGATTATACTTCTTTATTAGGAGATTTTTTTATAGGTGCTCTAAAAGCAATTGCTCCGATATTAGTATTTATTTTAGTTCTTAGTGCAATCTCTACTAGAGAATATGGAAATGGAACTAAAAAAATAAAACAAGTAATAATTTTATATTTAATAGGAACTTTCTTAGCTTCTGTTTGTGGTGTTGTTGCTAGCTTTTTATTTCCTACAAAACTTATATTAGAAATACCAAATAATATTGATTTAACCCCGCCAAGTAGTGTTGCTATGGTATTTAAAGATTTATTATTTAAAATGATAGAAAATCCAGTAAGTGCATTAGCTAATGGAAATTATATTGGAATTTTAACTTGGGCTATAGCTGCTGGAATTGCACTTAAAACTTGCTCAAAAGAAGTAAAAAAAGTATTTATAGATATTAATGAAGGTACTATTAAAATTGTTGCTTTCATAGTTCGTCTAGCTCCTATTGGTATTTTTGGTCTAGTAAGCACAAGTGTTGCTAAAACTGGTGTAGAAACTTTAGCTGATTATGTTTTATTACTATTAGTATTAGTTGGGACTATGCTATTTGTAACATTTATAATCAATCCATTAATAGTATTTGTAGTTACTAAGAAAAATCCTTATCCATTAGTTTGGGTTTGTATAAAACACTCTGCAATTTATGCGTTTTTTACAAGAAGTTCAGCTGCAAATATTCCTGTAAATATGGCACTATGTTCAAAAATTAATGTTGATAAAGAATTATATGGAGTATCAATTCCACTAGGTGCTACAATTAATATGGCTGGAGCTGCTGTTACTATTTCTGTTTTAGCACTTGCTGCAGTTCATACATTAGGACTTAATATTACTTTTACAAACGCTATACTACTTAGCTTTTTAGCTGCATTTGCTGCTTGTGGAGCTAGTGGGGTTGCTGGTGGCTCACTTTTACTTGTTCCTTTAGCGTGTTCATTATTTGGGATAAATGATGATATTGCTATGCAAGTAGTTGGGGTTGGCTTTATAATTGGAGTTATTCAAGATAGTGTTGAAACAGCTTTAAATAGCTCTACTGATGTGCTATTTTCTGCAATTTGTTCTGATACTAAAATAGATTTAAGTAGGGTATAAAATGGAATGGGATTTAAGCATAATTTATAAAAACAAAGAAGAATTATATAAAATTTTAAAAGATTTAGAAAATCAAGCAAACGATTTTGCTTTAAAATACGAAAATAATTTAAAAAATGAAAAAGAATTTGAAAATATAATTTCAAAATTAGAAAGCATTTATAATGAGTTAAGCCGTGCCGGAGCTTATGCGTATTTACATTTTGCAAAAGATAGTGCAAATGGAGCATTTTTACAAGAAATAAGCACAATTTGCACTAATATTGAAAGTAAATTGGTGTTTTTTGAAATTGAGTTTTGCGAATTAGAAAACGCACAAGAAATTGCAAATAATTGTAAAAAATATTCATATATGCTAAATAATTGGCTAAAAGCTAAAAAATATCAATTAAGCAAAAGCAACGAGCAAGTATTTATGAAAATGAATATAAATGGTAAAGAAGCATTTTCAAGATTATTTGATGAATACTTAAGTAATATTACCTTTAAACTTGATTTAAAAAAAATCAGCGAAGAAGAACTATTAAGCAAACTTTATAGCCCTGATAGAGCTTTAAGAAAAAGAGCAGCCGATGCACTTACAAAAGGACTTAAGAAAAATATAAAAACTCTATGCTTTATTTTTAATATGATTAAAAATAATCACTTAAGTGAATGCGAGCTAAGGGGCTATGAAAATCCTATGCAAGCAAGGAATTTGAGTAATCAAATTGAAGATGAAAGTGTAAAAAGCCTAATAAAAGCAGCCGAAAATAATTATCATTTAGTAGAAAATTATTACAATAAAAAGCGTGAAATTCTAGGTCTTAAAGAATTAAAAGACTATGATAGATACGCTCCACTTTATGATGATATTAGCAATGATTGGGATTTTGAGAAATCTTGTAAAGTTGTAAAAGATACTTTTAATAAATTTAGCCCAAAATTTGCTGAACTTATGCAAAAAGCACTTGATAATAAAGCTCTTGATGTATATCCTGCTAAAAATAAGCGTAGTGGAGCATTTAGCTATGGCATAAATCCTCAACCATTTGTAATGCTAAATCATACAAATAATAGAAGAGATTTATTCACTTTAGCACACGAATTAGGGCATTTAATCCATCAAAGTCTAGCAGGAGAAAATCTAGGGTATTTTAATGCAAATACTCCGCTAACTACAGCTGAAACTGCTAGTGTTTTTGCTGAAATGCTAGTTTATGACGCTATTAAAGATACGCTTAGCCCTAAGGATAAAAAAGCACTTTTGGCAAGTAAAATTGAAGATATATTCGCAACATTTTTTAGACAAATTAATTTTACAAATTACGAAATCGCTCTACATAATCACGAAGGTGAATTAAGTGTTGATGAGTTTTGCGACTTATGGTTAGCTGAAGGGCAAAAAATGTTTGGTAGTAGCGTAAAACTACGCAAAAAATACAAATATTGGTTTAGCTATATCCCACATTTTATCCATTCGCCGTTTTACTGCTACGCGTATTCTTACGCACAATTATTAGTTTTAGCATTATTTGGACTTTATAAGAGTGGAAAATGTGCTAATTTCGTAGAGCTTTATACAGAATTTTTAGCAAGTGGTGGAAGTCGCTCTCCGGCTGAATTGGTAGGACTTTTTGGACTTGATTTAAATAGTGATGAGTTTTGGCAATTAGGAATTAATGAAATTGCTAAAATGGTTAAGGAATTTTGCGAATGAATTATTTAGATAGACTAAATCCTGCTCAAAAACAAGCCGCTACATTTGTAGATGGAAGTTTATTAATCTTAGCTGGTGCTGGAACTGGCAAAACTCAAACAATGATTAGCAGATTAGTCTATTTAATAAGTGAAGTTGGAATTAGCCCTGAATCAATTTTAAGCCTTACATTTACAAATAAAGCCGCAGCTTCAATGAAAGAAAGAGCTATAAAAATGCTAAATGAAATAGGCTATAGTAATAATTTACCAATTTTAAGCACATTTCATAGCTTTGGAATGGAGTTTTTAAGTGAATATATAGAATTATTAGATGGAAGAAGAAGAAAAAATTATAGACTAATTGATACTGATGATAAAAAGGCTATGATTAAAGAATTTGTTTTAGAAAAAATTAGAAAAACTGATATAAATTTTTTAAGTAAGGATAAAAAAGATAAAGAAATCTTAAAAGATGAAAAAGAGTTTTTAAGAAATAAAACCAACGAAGCTATGGCTTATATAGATAGGGTTAAAAATACCTTAGAATTTGAATTAGAAAATGAAAATCACGAAATATATTTAGATTATGAAAAAACTTTAGAATACAATAATTTAATAGATTTTGATGATTTAATAATTCTTCCACACGATATTTTAAAAAACAATCCAACAACAGCTACAAAAATTAGCAATCAATATTCATACATAATGGTAGATGAGTATCAAGATACTAATTTAGCTCAATTAAAATTATTAAAATTATTATGTAAAGCTCATCAAAATATCGTTGTAGTTGGAGATGATGATCAAAGTATTTATTCATTTCGCCACGCAAGAATACAAAATATATTAGGATTTTCTGATGATTTTCAAGACGCAAAAATCATTAAATTAGAAGAAAATTATAGAAGCACAAAAACCATATTAAATCACGCAAATAGCTTAATAGCAAACAATAAAACAAGATATGGAAAAGAGCTATTTACAAATAATGAATTTGATATAGATATTACTAAATTAGAAAATTATTATGAAGTAATTTACGAGATTAAAAGTCTTATAGAAAAAGGCGTAAAACACAATGAAATCTGTGTTTTATATAGAATGAATATGAGCGGAAATTTCATTGAGCCTAGATTAATTAGTGAGAATATACCTTATAAAGTTATTGGTTCTGTTCCGTTTTTTGAAAGAGCGGAAATTAAATTACTCATAAATTATCTAAGACTTTATGTGGATTTTAACGATAACTTGGCCTTTAAAAAAATCATCAATATGCCTAAAAGAAAATTTGGTGAAAAAGCCTTAGAAAAATTAGAGAATTTATCTAAAAAACCATCTTTATTTGAAAGTTTAAAAGATAATTTAGATAGTTTTAAAAATATTGAAATTAAAGAATTTATAGAGCTTTATACTACAACTCAAGATAAATTCGCTTTATTTTTAAATAAATTAGCTTCTCTTGAAGTTCATAATTTATTTGATAATCCAAAATCAAGAGCTGAAAACTGCTCGGTATTTTTTGATATTATCAAAAGAGAATGCGGCTTTAATGCTGATATTGCTAAGCTTACTAATTTTTTAAATAAAATCATCTTACAAGAACAAATAATAAAAGAAAATAATAACGCAATTAATCTTATGACTATTCACGCTAGTAAAGGATTAGAATTTGAATATGTATTTTTAATTGATTGTGATGGTAGCAAAATGCCTTGCACTTTTATGGGTATTTTTGATATTGAAGAAGAGCGAAGATTAGCTTATGTAGCGATGACAAGGGCAAAACATAAATTCTATTTACAATATGATTATACAAATCCAAGTATTTTTGTAAATGAAATTATGTATAAAAATACTAGCAATACTAGTATAAATAATTCTACTAATGAATTTAAAGTAGGAAATGCAGTAAATCATAAATTATTTGGTAGTGGAAAAATACTTGCCATTGAAGGCAATTTAATTAGCGTAAATTTTCAAGGAAAAATTAGAAAGCTCAATAAAGACTTTCTAAGTTTAGCTTAAATAATATTAGTATTTAAACTAATATTATTTATAAATCTCTTTAAAATTCTTATAAAAATTAGCAAAAGTTTTATTAGCTATATTTTCTCTAATCTCACTCATTAAATTTAAATAATAATGCAAATTATGAAGACTTGCTAAGCGAAAAAATGTAATCTCTCCAGCTTTAAACAAATGATGAACATAAGCACGGCTGTAGTTTCTGCAAGTATAACAAGAGCAGTTTTTATCAATTGGCTCATTATCATCTTTCATAAAACTAGCCTTTATATTTATTTTGCCAAAACTTGTAAATAATGTGCCATTTCTAGCATTTCTAGTAGGCATAACGCAATCAAACATATCAACCCCACGAGCGACATTTTCTACCAAATCAAGCGGAGTTCCAACTCCCATTAAATATCTTGGGCGATTTTGCGGCATTTGTGGGGCTAGTTTTTCTACCGTTTCATACATTAATTCATTTGGCTCTCCAACGCTTAGCCCACCAATTGCAAGTCCATCAAAATAATATTCATTTTCAGCATCTAAAATACCTTTTAAACACTCACTTCTTAGCGTATGATTAGTCCCACCTTGAACGATAGCAAAGATATTTTGCTCTCTTTTTAATTCATTTGTATAAAGCTTTTTAAACTCGCTTTTATAAAGCTCTTTTGAATATTTTTGAAGCAAGGTAATTTCATCTGTATTTTGAAATTCTTTTTTCATCTCAAGCGAGAGTTTAGCCCAATAAATAGTGCGTTTAAGACTTGCTTTAATCCTTTCTTCACTAGCAGGTAAAGCACATAAATCATCTAAAACCATACAAATATCACTATTTAATAAATACTCCGTTTTTAAAACACTTGCAGGTGTAAAATGATGTAAGCTCCCATCAATGTGGCTTTTAAAGGTAATTCCATCATCACTATGTTTTGTATTTTTACTTAGTGAAAAAGCTTGAAATCCACCACTATCAGTTAGAAAGCTTCCATTAAATTTAGTAAAATTATGTAGCCCGCCGTGTCTAGCTATCAAATCAGCACCTGGTCTTAAATAAGTATGATAAGTATTTGCTAGGATTATTTTTGCTCCTAAAGTCTTTTGCATATCGGTTGCATCTAGGGCTTTTACGCAGCCTTGAGTTCCTACTGGCATAAAACAAGGAGTATTAAATTCCCCGTGAGCTGTGCTTACTTTACCAAGCCTAGCATTATTATCTGTTGAATATAAATCAAATTTCATTATAATTTTCCTTTATAAAATGGAGTTGTTATGAAAAAAATATTAGTTTTAGCTAAGGTTTGTGTTGCAAATCACTTCTTAAAAGAACTTGCAAAGTTTAAGGATAGCACAAAAGAATATATAATCGTTTGCCAAGATGATATTAATTTTAAGCATAGTTTTACTCATATTAAAATTGACCCTACAAATGCTGCAAGACTTAAAAATTATGTAAATAGTAATCTTGAACTTGTATATTTATTATTTGATAATGATTTAGATACAAGGCTTGCTTATGATGCTATAAGATTTATTGATAAAAGAGTAAGAATTGTAGTATTATCAAATAATAAAGAATACGAAAATGATAGCTTTTGCACCCTTATTAATCAAGAAGAAATGACTACAAATCATTTGATAGATATTTTGCCAAATATGCCAATGATAGCAAGAGATATTGGACTTGGAATTGGCGAGATTATGCAAGTATTTGTTCCTGTTGGTTCAATTTATGCAAACAAACATATAAATGCAATTGCGCAAGAATTTTATAAAATCGCATTAATTTATAGAGATAATGAAATAATTTTACCAAAACCCGATACTCAAATTCTAGCAAATGATGAGCTAGTTTTAGTAGGTGATCCAAATATTTTAAATCTAATGTTTTCAAGGATTAAAGGTCAGGTAGGACAATTTCCTAGCCCTTATGGAGATAGCATTTGCGTTGTAATTGATATGAAAATTGATGAAAATATAGACAATTTAATAAATACAGCACTTTTATTACACGCAAAATCTAATAGTTCAAGACTAATTTTTTATGTAGTAAATCCTACAATAAATAAAGACCTAGAAAAATTAAAGAAACTTAAAAGAAAGACAATAATAGTCCATATTAAATATGAAGATATATCGGTAAATAATGTAGTTTTAGAGTTTTGTAATATGTATTCTGGACTATTTATTACAAGTAAAGAAATTTTTAAAAAAAATATAGCAACTTTTTATGATAGTTCTATGCCTGTTTTAAAAATAGGAACAATAGATTTTGCAAAGCTAAATACTATAGCTTGCATAGGTTCAGGCTCTCTTAGAGTGGAGAATTTGACATCTACTTTATTAGATATTTCTTTAATACTTAATTTAAATGCAAAAATGATGTATTTTGATAATGCAAATCCTGTAAGTGATGATTTAATAGAGCATATAAATATGCAATCACAATTTTTTAATAAGAATTTAGAATTAGTAGAATACAAAAGCAAAAACCCATTATTAGAGCTAAAATTTAATCCATACATAATACATTGTTTAGGATTTGAAAAGCATATAATCAAAACGAATACTTTAAAATATTTATCTAATGATTTTTCAAAACTTTACGAAATACTAGACGATAATTATCAATTATTCATACCAATAGTTTAAAACTTCTAGGAATTTAAATCATTTTAAATTCCTAAAATTAATCACAAATTTTTATTAATTTTTTTCATATATTTTTCTTCAAAATTTTTATCATAAATTTAATTTTTTTTGTATAATATTTTTTTATTTTTTAAAGGAGAAAAAATGAGTGCAAAATCTTATGTAAATGAAACACTTGAATTAATCAAAACTTATTCATCTAGACAACCTATATTCTTACAATGTGCAACTGAAGTTTTAAAATCAGTTACACCATTACTAGAAAGCAACAAGCAATACGAACAACACGCAGTATTACAAAGACTAGTAATGCCAGAAAGAACAATTATTTTTAGAGTTGTATATATTGATGATAGCGGTAAAGCTCAAACACATTTTGGCTACAGAGTTCAATTTTCTAGTGCTCTTGGACCTTATAAAGGTGGTTTAAGATTTCACCCTACGGTAAATCTTGACATTTTAAAATTCTTAGCATTTGAGCAAATCTTTAAAAACTCTTTAACAGGACTTTATATAGGTGGTGGTAAAGGTGGGGCTAATTTTGACCCTAAAGGCAAAAGCGATGCTGAAATAATGAGATTTTGCCAAGCATTTATGAGCGAACTTAGCAAACACATAGGCTATTCAACCGATGTACCTGCTGGAGATATTGGTGTTGGTGCTAGAGAGCTTGGATATATGTTTGGAGCTTATAAAAAAATTACTTCTAAATTTGATGGAACTTTAACAGGTAAAAAAATTAGCTGGGGTGGTTCATTAGTTAGAAAAGAAGCTACAGGATATGGAACGGTTTATTTCTCAAAAGAATTGCTAAAAGAAAAAGGCGAAGGCTTTGAAGGAAAAACTTGCGTAGTTTCAGGTAGTGGAAATGTGGCTATTTATACTATTGAAAAACTTTATGAATACGGAGCAAAAGTTGTTGCAGTAAGCGATAGCGATGGCTATGTTTATGATAAAGATGGAATTGACTTAGACCTTTTAAAAGAAATTAAAGAAAACTTAAGACTTCGTGTAAGTGATTATGCTAACCGCAAAAAAGGTGCAGTTTTTGTATCTAAAGTAAATTATGAAAAAGGAACAAATGGAATTTGGAGTATTCCTTGTGATTATGCTTTCCCTTGTGCAACACAAAACGAACTTAGCTTAATAGATGCAAAAAACTTATATAAAAATGGCTGTAAATTAATCGCTGAAGGTGCTAATATGCCTTGCACACTTGATGCACAAAAATTTATTTTAGAAAACAAAATATATTATGCACCAGCAAAAGCAGCAAATGCTGGTGGTGTAGCTACAAGTGCGCTTGAAATGCAACAAAATGCAAATATGACTTCTTGGACATTTAACGAAGTTGATGAAAAATTACATAAGATTATGAAAGATATTTACGCTAGAACTGCAAATACTGCTAAAGAATTTGGATTTGAACACAATTTATTAGCAGGAGCAAATATTGCAGGCTTTAAAAAAGTTGCAGATGCTATGATAGACCAAGGCTATATTTAAGCCGAAAAGCCCTATTTTTAGGGCTTTTTTTACAAACTTAATATTAACTTTCTTTTATTATTATTCTTTCTTCAAAATCAAAAAATCAGGTTAAATATGAAAAAAATTATATATGTAAGTGCTATTAGTTCTTTGATTTATGCAAATACAATAAGTGATATTGAATTTAAAGGTTTATATCACTTGTCAAAAGAACAAGCCTTAAAGGCTGTGGATTTAAAAATTAATGATGAAGTTAATATATATAAGATAAATGATGCGGTTAAAAACCTTTTTTCTTATGGATATTTTGATGATATTTATGTTGATGAAAATAATGGAAAGCTAATATTTAATGTTGTAGAAAAACAATTCATTGCAAAAGTAAATATCAAAGGAACTTCAAGTAATGATAAAAAGCAAATAGAATCGTTTTTAGGTATTAAAAAAGGCGAAGCTTATAATGATAGAAAAATAGAAGAAGCAAAAGAAAAAATAATTCTATACTACCAATCTCGTGGATTTTATGATAGCGTAGTTGAAGTTGATACTCAAGAGCTTGAAAATAATGCTGTTGTATTAAATTTCAACATAAATAGAGGCGAAATCATAACAATTAAAAAAGTTAATTTAATAGGTGCTAAAAAATTAGACTATAGTGATTTTGACCCTGTAATAGCAAATAAAGAAAAAGAACTATTAGGTTGGTTTTGGGGATTTAATGATGGTAAATTATACTCAACCGAACTACCAAACGACCCTGCTAGAATTAAAGATGAATATATGAAAAAAGGCTATCTTGATGCTAATGTATCAAATCCTTATTTAGAAGCTAATATGCAAACTTACAAAGCAGAATTAACCTATTATATAAGCGAAGGTAAACGCTATAAAATAGAAGAAATCACAATAGAAAACCCACTAGAAAATGAAGTGAAATTTAACTTAAGTGATTTAAGAAGCAAAAAAGGAAAATATATTAATTCAGAAAAAATTCGTTCTGATATAGAATTAATTAAAACCAAATTCCAAGATAAAGGATATGCTTTAGCAGAGGTTTATCCTGATATTGCTAAAAATGATGCTGATGGAGTTGTAAAAATTTATTTTAGAGTTAATCTAGGAAATAAATACAATATTGGTAAAGTAATAATTAAAGGCAATGATAAATCTTTAGATAAAGTAGTAAGAAGAGAATTATTCTTAACCGAAGGAATGCAATTTAACAAAACAGATTTAAATGATAGCATTATAGCACTTAGAAAAACCGGTTATTTTGAAGAAGTAAATATCACTCCAAAACCAAGCTTTACGGGAGATATTGATTTATTAGTAGATGTAAAAGAAAAATCAACAGGCTCAATTACTGGTGGTGTTGGTTATAGCACATCTGATGGATTCTTAATTAACGCATCTGTTAGCGATAGGAATATCTTAGGTAGCGGAATGTATGGTGGGATTAATTTAGAAAAATCAGATAAAGATGTAACTGGTAAAATCTTTTTAAATAATCCTAGGATATTTGATTCTAAATACTCAACAGGCTTTGATATATATAGCTACAAAAGAGATTGGGATACTTATGAAGAATACAATAATGGTTTAGAACTTAGCATTGGTAGAGAATTAGCTAGATTTTGGGGAATTGGAGCTATTTATAATTACGAGCAAAGTGATTTAAGAAAAGCAACTATTGAAATGATTGCAAGTGGTGAAAAATTAGGCAAATCAAGAAAATCAGCTATAACTCCATATTTATATTTTGATAATACTGATGATTTTTACTTACCAAGAAGTGGTATTTATAGTAGAGCAGCATTTACTTATGCAGGGCTTGGGGGAGACCAAAAATATAAAAAATTTGCCTTTGATTTTAAGTATTATAAAGGTTTAAAAGAAGATTTTGACACCGATTTAATTTTTAGATTTAGAACATCATTTAATAAATTATTTAATTATAAAGATACACCAATTAACTCAAGATTATATCTTGGTGGTTTAAGAAGTGTTAGAGGATATGAAAGTGATAGCATAACTCCAAGGGGTATTGGATATTATGATACAAATACTCATACTAAAGTAGATAAATTAGGAAACGGAGTAATTGCTTATCCTTACGATAAAGGTGGAGCGATTTCACTTAATTCTAGTGTAGAAATCAATTTCCCATTAATTAATAAATTAAAACTTCGTGGTTCAATTTTTTATGATTATGGTATGATAGGCGAAAAAAAATTAAATGAGATTAAAAGACAAAGTGCAGGAATTAGTCTTGATTGGAGCACACCAATGGGACCATTAGTGTTTGTATTCTCAAAACCTATTGATAAAAAATCAGGGGATAAAACAAATACATTTGAATTTAGCATAGGAAGTCAATTTTAGGAGATAAGAATGAGTTTTGCAGATATTTTTAAAATTAGAAGAACACAATCAAAGCCAAATGAAGCACCAAATCACTGGGTAAAATGTGATAATTGTCATGCTTTAATGTATTATAAAGAAGTTGCAAGTTGCTTTAATGTATGCCCTAAGTGTGGCTTACATATGAAAATAAGCCCTAATGAAAGAATAGAAATGCTAGTTGATGAAGGAAGTTTTATTGAATATGATAAAACTTTAAGAGCTAATGACCCATTAAAATTCGTAGATTCAAAAAGCTATAAAAAACGCTTAAACGAAAGCGAAGAAAAAACAGGCAGAACAAGTGCAGTAATTTCAGGGGAATGCAAAATCGGTGGAATTGGCGTTCAATTATGTGTGTTTGACTTTTCTTTTATGGGTGGTTCGCTAGGAAGTGTTGAAGGCGAAAAAATCGTTCGTGCAGTTCAACGCGCTATGCAAAAAAAAGAAGGACTTATAATAATTAGCGCAAGTGGTGGTGCTAGAATGCAAGAGAGCACATATTCACTTATGCAAATGGCTAAAACATCAGCTGCATTAAAATTACTTGCTAGAGAAAGACTTCCTTACATATCAATTCTAACTAACCCTACTTTTGGTGGAGTATCAGCGTCTTTTGCTTGGCTTGGAGATATTGTAATTGCTGAACCTATGGCACAAATTGGCTTTGCTGGTGCTAGAGTTATTAAGCAAACTATAGGAGCTGACTTACCTGAAGGATTTCAAAGTGCTGAGTTTTTATTAGAGCATGGACTTATTGATTCTATTGTTCCAAGAGCTAATCAGCGTGAATTTTTAAGTGATTTTTTACGATATTTTAAATGAATATAAATATTTATTTTATTCAAAAAAAATTAGAAAAATTAAGCGAATTTGAAAATAGATTTATAAAATTAATAAATCAATTTTCAAAACTTAATCTAAATAATGTATTTTCAAAACAAATCGCAAAAGCACAAGATTTGGGCTCAAATGAAGCTAGAATAGAATATGCAAAAGCTTATATGCCTTATAAAAAAACTTTTAGTATAGCTTTAAGTGAAAGGGGCAAGAGCATTGATAGTATTGAGTTTGCTAAGTTATTGCAAGATAAAAATGAGATTAATTTTTTTGTAGGTGGAGCTTTTGGATTTAATGATGAGTTTTTAAATGAATGTGATTATGTATTGAGTTTTTCAAAACTTACATTTTCACACGAAATTGCAAGGATTGTATTGTTAGAACAAATTTATAGGGGTTTTTGTATAAATTCAAATCACCCTTATCATAAGTAAAGGATTGTTATGAAAATTAGAAATTTTTTAATTTATTCTATTTTATATTTAATGTTAATTGGACTTATTATTGTTATATTTTTTAATGATTTATTTAACTCTACAAGAGTAATTAATTTAGGAATTTTCAATTTTCAAAAAACATTTGAATTTGATAGCTTTACTTGGGTTTGTATGCCACTTGTTATATATGTTATATTTGCATTACTTTATTTTTATTTTTCATTTATTTCTTTTCATTTTTCAACAAAAAGACTTATTAAAGATGGTAAAAAATTTGAAATGTTTTTAGAAGATTTAGTTTTAGATAAAAAGAATATTTACAAGTTTAAAACAAAAGAAATTCAAGACGCTAGTGAATTAGTAAAATCACTTTATTACAATCAAGCAGGAACAAGTGCTGATAAATTAAATAATGCAATAGCTATAAAAGCAATGGTTGAAAATGGAGAAATCTGTGATTTAAAACCATTTAAACTATCTAAAGACAATACAATTTATTTAAAAAACGAAGCAAATAAAGCTAAAAATGATTTAAATTACGCTTATAACTTACTAAAAAATCAAGAAGAAATTCAAGATGAAATCAGCCTAAGTGCTTACAATAATCTAATTTTAAACGGCATTTATGCAAATATTAAAACACTAAAAATTCAAAAAAGCAAAGAAGATATTAAAATCCTTTTAAATAGATTTGCTAATGATGATTTAAGTCTTAGCAATGCTGAATTAGAAGTTTTAATTTTTAATGATAATTTTGAAGAAGGCGAATATTTAGATTTTGCAAAAGAATTATTTGCAAAAATTGAGCCAAATAGCCTAAAAGCAATCTTTTTAAAACTAAAAAATGAAAAAGATAACGCATTTAGAGCGTATTTATATATACTTGCAAAACTTGCGCTATTTGATGAATTAATAGAAGAAATTTATGGTAGCGAAGCTGATTTAGAAGATTTTAAATTAATTGTATTTTTAAAAGAACAAGGTAAAACTTACGATGTTGATAAACTTATTTGCTAATTCTAAGCCCTTATTTCTAGCACCAATGGCAGGTCTTAGCGATCTTGCCTTTAGAAGACTTGTTAAAAGATTTGATTGTGATGTAACAATTAGCGAAATGATTAGTTCAAACGCTCTTGTTTATGAGAGTGAAAAATCTTTAACTATGTTAGAAAAAGATAAAAGCGAAAGACCTTTCATAGCTCAAATTGCAGGCTCAAATAAAGAAATTATAAAAAAAGCAGTTGAGATTATAAATAAAGAAGAAAACATTCACGGGATTGATTTTAATTGTGGCTGTCCTGTAAATAAAGTTATTAAGCAAAATGCAGGTTCAGCACTACTTAAAGATTTAGATAATCTAAAATCACTCCTAGATATTATAAAAACCAATAATAAAGTAGGCACAACAAGTGTTAAAATAAGACTTGGTTTTAATGAGTGCGAAATAGAAAAAATAATAAATGCTTTAAACGAATTAGAGCTAGATTTTATAAGTATTCACGGAAGAACTAGAGCAGGAATGTATAGTGCTAAGGTAGATTATAACGCTATAAAACTAGCAAAATCTTTAGCAAAAACCAAAATAATTGCAAACGGCGATATATCTTATGAAAATCATCAAATGGTATTAGAACAAACTAATGCTGATGGGCTTATGATAGGAAGAAATGCTGTTGGAAATCCTTGGATTTTTTCTCAAATTAAGGGTAAATTTAATGAAATTAATAAAAGCGAAATCATACTTACGCATTTTGAATTTATGTGTGATTTATACAAAGATTATGCTTGTTCGTTGTTTAGAAAACACTTGCACGAATATTCAAAAGGCTTAGCAAATGCGAGTGAATTTAGAAATGAAGTAAATAAAATTAATGAGCCTAAAATTATGCTAAATACGATAAAAGAGTTTTTTGATGCTACAAATTATTAAAAACCTTGATTTAGTTGAATATTTAGATGAATTATTTGCTTTATTTGCTAGAAATAAACCTTTATTTATTGAAGGGGATACTAATTTACACCTAGCAAGAATTAATGAATTATGCGAATATGAATTAAAAGAATTAAAAAGCGTAAAAGATTTAAGCAAAGCATTAAATCATCTTAGCAAAAAAGGCATTTTACACCTTGATGAGATAGAAGAATTTGTAAAGATTTTAAATTATTTTAAATACTTATTTCAAATTCCGTTTTCAAATTCTTTTAAAAAATACCTTGAAAAAATCATAATTCCTAATGAAATTGAAAATATATTAAAATATTTTAAAGACGATGTATTTGATGAAGAAAAAGATGAGCTTTTACAAAGTATAAAAATCAAAATCAAAGAATTAAACCAAAGCATAAATCAAAATCTAAGAAGCCTGTTAAACTCAAAATCACTTGAAAGCTATTTAATAGATACTCAAATACATTTTATATCAAATACTGAATGCTTATTGGTTAGGGGCGGATTTGCTAAAGTGCTTGATGCTAGTATTGTTGCAAGAAGTAGTGGTGGTGGATTTTATGTAGAACCTAGCAGTATTTTAAACTACAAACAAGGCATAAAAAGATTAGAAAATGAAGCCGATGCTAAAAGATTTGAATACGCAAAACAATTTAGTGAAATTTTATCTAAGCATTTATTGTTTTTAAAGTTCATAAATAAAGAATTTGATTTAATAGATAGCTATATTGCAAGGGTTAATTTTGCTAAAAAGAAGGATTTAAACTTCATAACTCCAAGTAATGATGATAAAATTATCTTAAGTGAGTTTTGCCACCCCGCTTTAAATAATCCAAAACCTGTTAGCGTAGAGTTTAAAGAGCAAGTTTTATTAATAACAGGTGTAAATGCGGGTGGAAAATCAATGCTACTTAAAAGCATTTTAGCTGCTAGTTTTATGACAAAATATCTAGTTCCTATGAGAATTAATGCAAACAAATCTCACATAAGCACTTTCAAAGAATATATAAGCATTATTGAAGACCCACAAATGGCTAAAAATGATATTTCTACTTTTGCAGGAAGAATGTTAGCATTTGCTAAAATGAATGGTAAGAAAAATTTCTTATTAGGGGTTGATGAGATTGAGCTAGGAACTGATTTTGAAGAAGCGAGTTCATTATTTTTTACCCTAATTTGTGAGCTGAAAAAACACGGAAAACTAATAATTACCACCCATCACAAACGCTTAGCAATGCTACTTGCTAAAGAAGATAAAGTAGAATTATTAGCAGCTTTATATGATATTAAAAATGAGCGTCCTAAATATGAGTTTTTAGCAGGTATTGTTGGTAAATCTTATGCTTACGAGACGGCTTTAAGATATGGAATAAGTGCTAGTTTGGTTGAACTTGCTAGAAAAAGCTCTAGCGAAGCTGAGCAAAATATAAATGAAATGCTAAATAAAAACCTAGAACTTGATGCAAAACTTAAAATGCTAATTGCAAACAACGAAAAAAAAGAAAATAAATTAAACAATCTCTTAGAAAGCCTAAAAGATAAAGAAAATAAATTAATTGAAGAATACAAAAAACGCAAAAATGAACTAGAAAATGAATATTTTAAAGCAATAAATGCGGCTAAAAAAACTCTTGATTTTTCTGATTTAAAAGACAAACAAAGACAAATTAATGCAGCAAATGTATTAAAGCAGCAAATAAAACCAGAAAGCGTTAAAAGAGAAGAATTTAAAATAGGAGATTTTGTAAAATACGAAAAAATTAAAGGCAAAATCATAGCTTTAAATAAAAATATAGCAACCGTGCAAACTGATATGCTACAATTAAAACTTGATATTTCAATGTTAAAAAGAAGTGGCGAAACTCCTAAATCAAATTCTAGCAAAGTAACTTATGAAAAAAGTGTAAGCAATGCTAGCACTAAATTAGATTTGCATGGATTAAGAAGCGAAGAAGCTATTGAATTATTAGATAAATTTATTTCAGACGCACTAATAATTGGATTTGATGAGATTATCGTATATCACGGCATTGGAACAGGTCGCTTAGCTTATGCTGTAAAAGAATATTTAAAAACTAATAGGAGTATAAAAAGCTTTTGTGATGCACCTGCAAATGCTGGTGGATTTGGGGCTAAAATTATAAGATTGTAGGTTGAAAAATGGAAAACAAGGATTTTAAAAAAATAAAAAATATTTTATATTTATTAATTGGTGTTTTTGTTCTACTTAATTTTTATCTTTTTATGGATTCTAGAAATTATGTTAGATTATTTACAGAAAGCTACTTACATTCATTAGTAAATAAAGAAGAATTTAAATCTTCTAAAATATTAAGCGAATTTATCGTTCAAGACAATAAAATTATCTCAAAAAATGATAATAGTCCTAAATTAAGTGAATTAGAAATTAAAGAATTAGTAAAAAATAATAGTTTTTACGAAGCTATAAAAGTAGATAAAAATCAATTTGACATAAGATATTATGAATTAATTAATGGGGCTTATTATGGCTTTAATAACCAATTTTACCTTACAAATTCTAGATTTTACCAATTTTACATACCTGTGCTTTTAAATATTTGTTTTTTTATTTTAATTTATAACTTATATAAACAAAAAAATCATATCTCAGCACAATACCAAAGAAGTATTAGCACATACACTAAAAGAATAGAAAAACTTGAAATTGAAGCAAGTATAGACCCACTAACTCAACTAAAAAATAAAAGAAGCTTGGAAAAATCAATCGTTCTTATGAAAAATCCAAAATTATTATTAGTTGATATTGATGAGTTTAAAAAAATTAATGATTATTTTGACGCTAATACTGCTGATGATTTATTAAAACATATTGCCTTAATTATGAGCGATTTTGCTGATGAAAACCACTTAGAAGTCTATAAGCTTGATGGAGATTTGTTTGCGCTTTTAGAAGATAATATTGAAGATGAACAAAGGTATGAAGAATTAGTAACAGAGCTTATGCAAGAGCTTAAAAATAAAGATTTAACAATAGAATATAATCACCAAATAGCTAGCATAGTTCTAACACTTACAATGGGACTTTGTTTAGAAAATGAAAATACACTTAAAAAAGCATTTATTGCACTAAAAAGAGCAAAAAGAGATAATAAGAATTTCGTTTGTTATTCTAAATTTATAGATGAAGAAAAAGAATATTTCCATCAACTAAGCACAGCAAAATCAATTCAAAGTGCAATAGCAAAAGATGAAATCTTACCTTTTTTCCAACCTATTTTTGATAAAGATAAAAACATTACTAAATTTGAATCTTTAGTAAGAATTGTCAAAAAAACTCCTGAAGGAACCGATGTAATCACTCCAGGTGCTTTTTTAGCAGTTTCAATTAAAATGAAACAATACGAAATTATTGAAAATTTCATAATAGAAAAAGTTGTTCAAACTTTAGTTGAAAACCAAGACATTGTTTTATGCGTAAATCTTGGCGGAAGGGATATGATTGATAGTGCTAAAAATAATAAATTCATAAATCTTTTAAGAAGAACAGGGGTTGCTAATCGCTTAATTATTGAAGTATTAGAAGATGAAAATATTTCACAAAATGAAAAAATAAAAGACTTTTTAAAAAGAATAAAAGAATTAGGCTGCAAAATAGCAATAGATGATTTTGGTAGTGGATTTAGTAATTTTTCATATTTATTAGAATTAATGCCTGATTATATTAAAATAGATGGAAGTATTATAGAAAAAATTACAAAAGATGAAAAAAGTGAAAAAATAGTCAAAACTATAGTTTTATTCTCAAAATCTCTAGGTATTAAGACCGTTGCAGAATTTGTAAGTACAGAAGAAATATTTAAAAAATGTATCGAAGTTGGTGTAGATGAGTTTCAAGGATTTTATTTAGGCAAACCAAGTCCAACTTTTACTCAAGAAGAAATTGATTTAGACTTTTATCATTTAAAGGAAAAAAATGCTTAAAAAATTATTTATAGACCTTTTAAAAGAAGCTAGTGTTACTCCTGATGCTAAGAATTGTTATAAAATTACAAGTGAGTTTTTATCTAATTTTGATAATGAAATCCTAGCTATAAATAATACTACAAATCAAATTCTAAGCAAAGAATTTAACAAAGTTGGTTTGCATATTTGTTTTTGCGGACATATTGATGTAGTTCCTAGTGGAAATGGCTGGGAAAGTGAGCCATTTTTACCAATTATAAAAGATGATTTAATAATAGCGCGTGGCACTCAAGATATGAAAAGTGGCGTTGCAGCATTTTTGTATGCAATTAAAGAATTTAGCAAAAACAATATTAAAAATATAAGAAAAATCAGCATTGTTTTAACAAGTGATGAAGAAGGAGATGGTAAAGATGGAGTTATCAAGGTTTTAGAAGAATTAGACAAAAGAAATGAGTTGCCTAATATGTGCATAGTTGCCGAGCCAACTTGCGAAAAAAACTTCGGTGATAGCATAAAAGTTGGTCGTAGGGGTAGCATTCACGCAAGCATAAAAATATTAGGAACTCAAGGTCATGCAGCCTATCCATCAAAATGTAAAAATCCCGTTCATTTAGGGGCTTCGTTTTTAGCTAAAATTTCAGGATTTGATTTAGATAATGGCAATGAGTTTTTTGAACCAAGTAAAATAGTAATTACTAATTTAAGTGCAGGAATTGGTGCATCAAATGTAACTCCTAGTGAGTTTAAAATTATGCTAAATGTTAGAAATTCTCCACTTACAAGCAAGCAAGATTTAGAAGATTTTTTAAGAGAAAATTTAAAGAATTTAGATTATGAATTAGAAATCAAACAAAGTTCAGAGCCATTTTATACAGACGCTAATTCAATACTTGTAAAAACTCTTAAAAAAGCCTTAGAAAATCAAGGTATTTTCAATACTAGCTTAAACGCAAAAGGCGGCACTAGTGATGCAAGATTATTTGCAAAATACGGCGTTTTAGTCTGTGAATTAGGCGTGGTAAATGATAAAATCCACGCAGCAAATGAAAGCGTGCCTTTTAGTGAAGTTGTAGCTTTAAGTAATACATTTTTAGAGTTTTTAAACTTAATGGAGGCAAATAATGTTAATTAATAGTGAAATTGAACTTATTAAAAAAGAATTAAATGATGATTTAGGTAGGGGAGATTTATTCTCACAACTTGAAAATAATGAAATAATAAAAGCAAATCTTAAGGCTAAAAGTGATGGGGTTTTTGCTGGAGAGCCTTATTTTAAAGAGATTTGTAAAATGCAAAATATTGAATATGAATTATTTATAAAAGATGGGCAAAGTTTCAAAAAAGGCGATATTTTAGCAAAATTTAAAACCTTAAAAACTACTTTATTAATAAGTGAGCGAACCATACTTAATTTTATTCAACACGCATCAGGGATTGCTACAAAAGTTGCTTCAATGAAAGCTTTAATAAAAGATTATGATGTAGCTTTGCTTGATACTAGAAAGACAAGACCTGGATTAAGAGTGTTTGAAAAATACGCAATTCGTTGTGGTGGTGGGCAAAATCATCGTTTAGGTTTAGATGATTGTATAATGCTAAAAGATACTCATTTGCTTGGAGTAAAGGATTTAAAATCTTTTATAAAAGAGCTAAAAAGCAAAATCCCATATTACACTCCAATTGAAATTGAGTGCGATACAATTGAACAAGTAAAGGCTGCTTTAGAAGCTAATGTAAATGCGATTTTACTTGATAATATGAGCCCTAGTGAGTGTGCTAATATAGTAAAATTAAGAGATAGTTTAGGCATTAAAGTTATCTTAGAAGCTAGTGGGGATATTAACGAAAACACCATAGTTGAATATGCTAAAAGCGGAGTTGATGTAGTAAGTTCAGGCTCAAATATTTATAAGGCTACTTGGGTTGATTTTTCTATAAGACTTGGTGAGTAATTATGGCTGATGATGCAGAAAAGA
The DNA here is from genome assembly GCF_020138135.1 of Campylobacter sp. RM12647. Classification (NCBI taxonomy): domain Bacteria; kingdom Pseudomonadati; phylum Campylobacterota; class Epsilonproteobacteria; order Campylobacterales; family Campylobacteraceae; genus Campylobacter; species Campylobacter sp. RM12647. The sequence goes on from NZ_JACGAS010000008.1 coordinate 67,143, forward strand.
CAGAAGAACCCACAGATAAAAAGATAGAAGACGCCAGAAAAGAAGGAAATGTCGCTAAAAGTCAAGATGTGGCAGCACTTATAACTCTTTGCGTTGGTTTTGGCTTTGCTTTATTTTGGGTTTATTTTCTGCACGAAAGAATTACGGCTTTATACATTTATTATCAGAGTTTAATAGGTAGCGAAATTGATAATAAATTGCTTTATAAAATAGGTATTAAAACCCTTTTAGAGCTTACATTAATGGTATTACCACTTGCTATTGCAATTGCTATTGCTGGAATTATTGCAAATGTTATGCAAATAGGCTTTAATTTCACACTCAAACCCATAATGCCTAATTTTGGCAAAATCAATCCAATCAAGGGCATTAAAAATATAATTTCAATGAAAAAGCTAATAGAATTAGTAAAAATCATTCTAAAAGTTAGCGTTATTTTCGGCATTGTTGGGTATTTTATATATAGCTTTTTGCCAGGACTTAGCCATTTAGCAATTTTGCCACTCATTAAACAAATGGAGTGGTTAAGAGATAAAATCATAATCCTTTTTGCAGCCGTTATTTGCTCATTTTTAGTATTTGGAATACTTGATATTTTTATAGTTCGTTTTCAGTATTTTAAAGGACTTAGAATGAGTAAGCAAGAGATTAAAGATGAATACAAGCAAATGGAAGGAGACCCGCAAGTAAAGGCAAAAATCAGACAAATTCAAATGCAAGCAGCAAGAAATCGTATGATGCAAGATGTCCCTAATGCTGATGTGGTAATTACCAACCCAACTCATTACTCAATCGCAATTGCTTATGATAAGACAAAACATAAAGCCCCTGTGGTATTAGCAAAAGGAGTTGATAATATCGCCTTTAAAATCCGTGAAATAGCACAAAAACACGATATTCCAATATATGAGCAAAGAGAATTAGCAAGATCACTTTATAAGATTTGTGAAGTAGGAGATGAAATCCCTGTAGAATTATATAAGGCAACGGCTGAAGTCTTAGGCGTAATTGCTAGAATGAGTAGAAGATAATTTAAATTCTTTTTAAACACAATACAAAATATAAGCACCAAAAATCTTCATAAAATCAAAAAACAATATCGCCAAATATAATTTTGAAAAATACTTTTAAATAGTTTTAATAGCTATTTAATAGTCATTTCAACGCTCCAATAAAAATTATCTACTCCAATAGCTTCAACAATACCGCTTCTTTTCATAATTTCTTTAATATCAGGAGAAACACCTGCAATAAATACGGGAATTTTTCGCTTTTTAATAGCTTCTATTACTTCAAGAAAGGCACTTGCTCCTGAAATATCCATATAAGTTGTCCCACGCATAGAAAATATAATCGCTGTTTTATAATTTATTCTGCTAGTTAATTCTAAAATTTTATCCGTATTAGAAAATATAATAGCTCCCATTATATAAATTACTTCAGCTTGTTTTATATGTTGTGGTAAAGGAGAATTTAAATCAGTAAATTTCTCACTATCAAAATAATCAAATTTAATTTTTAAGTTTGAAATCTGAACCATTAAAAGCATTAAAGATAAAATCACGCCTATTAAAATTGCAATTGTTAAATCAAAAATAATAGTTGCTAACATAGTTGCAAAAAACTGAACTAAAGCACCTTTAAATCTATTTTTAAAAAAATATTTAATAGTATGCCACTCATTCATTCTAAATGCAGTTACAAATAAAATTCCAGCTAACGCACTAAGTGGAATTAAACTCATAATCGGTGCTAAAACAAGCATAGATACCAATAAAATTATAGAATGAAATATACCAGTAAGCCTAGTAACAGCACCAGACTTAATAGCCACGCTAGTTCTAGCAATAGCAGCAGTCGCAGGAACTCCACCGCAAAAAGGAACTAAAATATTGCCTAAGCCTTGAGCTATTAATTCTCTATCGCATTTAAGTCTAACACCAACCATTCTACCTCCACTTGCACCACATAACAAGCTCTCTATCATACCCAATAAAGCAATACTTATTGCAGGAGTTATCAACTCTTTTAAGTGTAAAATATCAAAATCACTAAAAGCAAACCTATCATCTAAGATTATGTTAGTAGGAATTACCCCTATTCTTTGAATATCTAATGAAAAAATTATACTTATTAATGTAGCGACTATCAGTGCAATTAATGAAGCAGGAGCGTATTTTTGATATTTTTTAGGATAAGCTAACATAAAAACTACTACGAAAATACATATAAAAACTGAAATATAATTAATATCTAAATCCATTTTAAAATAATTTATTGTTTTTTCCAACGTTGTAATTCCACTAGCTTTAACACCTAATAAATTATCAATTTGACCTAAGGCAATAATAACAGCAATTCCTGAAGTAAAACCTGTAATTACAGGCATAGGAATAAATGCAATCACTCTACCAAAATGAAATAATCCTGCAAAAATTAATAATAATCCAGCCATCAAAGTAGCCACAAAAACACCTGTTAGTCCATATTGAGTAGTTATGGCAATTAAAATAGCAGCCATTGCACCGGTTGGACCTGATATTTGATAATAAGCTCCACCAAATAACGATATTACAAACCCAGCTAAAATAGCAGTAATAAGTCCTGAAGCTGCACTTGCCCCACTACTAACACCAAATGCAAGCGCTAAAGGCAGAGCAACAGCAGCAACCGTAGCACCAGCCATTAAATCTTGTAATAATTTCATCTTGTTATATTCGGTAAATTCCAGTCTTAAATCTTGAAAATAGCTTTTCATCAAAACATTCCTTAGGTATATTTTGTTAATCATATCAATGATTGTTTTAAAACTAGCTTTTAATACTAAATCGTAATTTCTAATTATTCTATTAATACTATGTATAATACTATAACCCCCCCCAACCCCACTCTAAACAACACAAACAATACTTTAAATTAAAAACTAAAAAGCAATTAAAATCTAAAAATAACCTTCACTAACTACTAAAAACAATTAAAAACACACACCATAATAAAATAATCTTAAA